>CAYXKP010000184.1:7854-8480 GCA_964465695.1 uncultured Nitrospira sp. | reverse complement strand
GTCCGACCTGCAATGTCGACTTCTACGACGTGTATCATCTATGGTCTCCTCTGGTTAGATCCACAGATGCCCACTGAGATGGGCTCAACGACAAGTGACGAGTGGAACTTTTTCACTTCTACACCGCGCACTCCGTGTGAGCGCATGTCGGTGTTCATCTGTGGGACATTCGAATCATGCTAGGGCGCCGGTCAACGCCGCTGCTTGTCTTGTCCGACCGGTTACTTGCGAATGCCGAGTCGATCGATCACGGCTCGGTACCGGGCATCATCCACGCCGCGGAGATAATCGAGCAAACGCCGTCTTCGTCCGACCAGTTGCAACAGCCCACGCCGCGAGTGATGATCCTTTTTATGGCTCTTGAAATGTTCGGTGAGATACGTGATCCGGGTGGTCAACACGGCAATCTGCACTTCCGGCGATCCGGAATCTTTGTCATGCTGCTGATATTGCGTAATGAGTGCGGTTTTTGCATCTTTCAGTAATCCCATACCTGCTCCTTCCACATTAATGATTCGAGGGACTCAACACCTTACGAATTCGAATCGACCCGTCATGGCCGGTATCGTGCGTTCCAATAGCCAACAGTTGACCCGCTTCATTCTTCAGACGTACAGAAACAGCGG
>CAYXKP010000184.1:0-7844 GCA_964465695.1 uncultured Nitrospira sp. | reverse complement strand
GACGCGCCGAGCCTGCTCCGCGTTCACGACCACCGCGGGAAGTTGGAAGAGAAGTTCGTCCAACGAAATGAACTGCCCCCGAAGGGTTCCCATCGCGAGATGGCCGGAAACCTGCTCCATCGTCACCGCCTGATCGATCGACAGTGGTCCGACACGGCGGCGTTCGAGAGCATGGAGATGCCCGCCTACGCCTAAAGCCTGCCCGATGTCCGCGCATAACGTGCGTATATACGTGCCTTTTGAACACACGACACGGAGAGTCACGTCACGACCGTGAACGGCCAGGATGTCCAGCTGATGAATGGCGATCGACCGCTCTGCCCGATCGACTGCCCTGCCTACCCTGGCCGCTTTGTAAAGCGGCTGTCCACCCACTTTCACGGCGGAATACATCGGCGGAAGTTGCTGCTGTACGCCTCGGAATCGAGTGATCACCGTTTGAAGGGCGTCTTCGTTCACCTCACAGGGATCGACTTTGACTAAAAGTCGTCCGGTTGCATCCTGAGTGTCGGTCGTTTCCCCCAGGCGCATGACGGCACGGTACTCCTTATCCCAATTGAGCAGGTATTCAGCGATTCTCGTGGCTCGCCCGACAAGGATGGGCAAGACACCCGTGGCACTCGGGTCCAGCGTACCGGCATGCCCCACTTTTCCGGCGCCCAATAACTTCCGAACCTTGGCTACCACATCGTGCGACGTCAAGCCGGCTTCCTTGTGGACGATGAGAACACCTTCCAGAGTGCTGCCCCGGTCATTTGTGAGGGCTGTCAGATCCATAACCCTTAAGATCCGCGGTCCCCTGTTCGCCGCTCGAAGATGGCTCAGTTTGATGCGTTTCCGACCCCCCGTGCAACTCCTCCAATAGCCGCATGATACGGTCACCGCGAGGTCCGCTGACATCCTTCTTGAAAACCACATCGGGAAGGTACCGAAGCGAAAGCCGCCGCCCTAATTCCGATCGGACAAACCCGCTGGCTTTTGACAGACCCGCAAAGATATCCCGTTCAGCTTCGCCCGTCTCCATGGTGGTGACAAAGATGTGAGCGATGCGTAAATCCCCTGTCAATTCCACATCGGTGACCGTCACGTCACGAACTCGTGGATCCTTGATTTTTCGCATGAGAATATCCGCCACTTCCATGCGGATTTGGTCGGCTACCCGGTCCGCTCTTTTATAGGTCGCCTTCGACATCGTGCTATCTTGAAATTGCCGATCGCCAGCATCGCGGGAAGTCTAGAGCAATTCCAGCTGCGTTCGGACCACTTCGACTGCCGGCATGCTTTTGATCTGGTTCAACGCTTGTTCAAGCACCTGGTTCACGTGGCTACGCTCATTCGAGACACAGGCCATTCCAAGGATGGCCTTCTGCCAGAAATCCTGACCGTCCACTTCGGAGACCGAGAGGTTAAACTTCCCTCGAAGCCTGTCCTTGAGCCCATGGATGACCTGCCGCTTGTCTTTAAGCGATTGGCTCCCTGCGATGAATAACTCTACGGTGCATAGACCCACGACCATGGTCAGGACCGTGTCAGAGTAGACTCCTGTGGAGTTTACGATTCCGTGTCACGAGCAGGCCGGTCTGAGCAACGGACTGCGCCGAACACTTTGCGGCTTCCGTTAGAGTTTCGTTGCGATCTTATCGATGGCATAGGCTTCGACGACATCGCCGGCTTTGATATCGTTGAAGTTCTCGATGCTCAAGCCACATTCATATCCCTGCTGCACTTCACGTACATCGTCCTTAAAACGTCGAAGCGAAGCGAGTTTCCCCTGATAGACAACCACGTTGTCGCGAATCACTCGCACCCCCGCGCTGGACCGGGAAATCGTCCCGTCGATGACATAAGACCCTGCCACGGCTCCGACCTTGGGAATCGTAAAGACCTGCCGGACTTCCGCTCGTCCCAAGACGCGCTCTTTCAATGTCGGCTCGAGCAAGCCCTCCATCGCGGCCTTGATGTCGGCAATGGCGTCATAAATGATCGTGTACAGCCTGATATCGACGCCCTGCTGTTCAGCCAACGTCGTTGCCTTCGGCTCCGGCCTGATATTGAAGCCGATAATGATGGCCCGTGAAGCGGCCGCAAGCAGCACATCGGATTCCATGACTCCACCGACGCCGCTATGGATCACGCGAAGCTTGACGGCCTCCGTCGAGAGCTTTTCGACGGCGCCTGCCAATGCCTCGGACGATCCTTGTACGTCGGCTTTGATGACGATGGCCAATTCCTTCACGGATCCTTCTTGGATCTTGGCAAAGAGACCGTCCAGGGTAACTTTCGCAGGACCAGTCAGTTCTGCCGCCCGTCGCTTTTGCGCGCGTTCTTCCGCTATTTCTCGGGCGACTCTCTCATTGGAGACGACATGAAAGACATCTCCCGCCGATGGAACGCCCGGCAGCCCGATCACTTCGACCGGAATGGACGGCCCTGCTTGCTGTGTCTTTTCTCCCCGATCATTAATGAGGGCCCGGACGCGCCCGCTGAAGGTCCCCACGACATAGGCATCCCCCACCCGGAGAGTCCCGCTCTGCACCAACACCGTCGCCACAGGACCGCGCCCGCGTTCAATCTTCGCCTCGATGACGGTGCCCCTGGCCTGTCGGTATGGATCGGCCTTGAGCTCCAGCACTTCCGCCTGAAGCAAAATCATCTCAAGGAGAGTATCGAGCCCCGTTTTCTGTTTGGCCGATACTTCGACCATGATCGTATCTCCGCCCCAGGCCTCCGAGATCAGCCCGTGTTCAGAGAGGGCGTTTCTCACTCGATCAGGATTGGCGGTCGGCTTATCGATCTTATTCATCGCCACGATCAGCGGCACTCCCGCTGCCTTGGCGTGGTGGATCGCTTCGATGGTTTGCGGCATCACTCCGTCATCTGCCGCAACAACCAAGATGACGATATCCGTAACCTTGGCTCCACGAGCCCGCATCGCCGTAAAGGCTTCATGGCCGGGGGTGTCCAGAAACGTCACTTGTTTGCCGCGCACCGAGACGGTATAGGCGCCGATATGTTGCGTGATGCCGCCGGCCTCCCCTTCCGCCACATTAGTTTCGCGAATCGCGTCCAGGAGAGACGTCTTTCCATGATCGACGTGCCCCATAATGGTGACGACCGGCGGTCGTGCTTCCGGCCGTTCGTCCCCGCCCGTCTCTACGACATCTTGCAGCAATTCGTCCCCAACTTTCTCGACCGAGATTTCGATTTTGACTCCGCTTTCCTCCGCGAAGATCGATGCGGCGTCCAGGTTCATCGGTTGATGGAACGTCAGCATCTGCCCCATATCCATCAGCTTCCGAACGATATCCGCGGGCCGTTGACCGATCAACTCGGCGAATTCCTTGACCGTCGTTCGCGGCGTGACTTTGACGCTTTTCCGGCGCGGTTTGGTGATTTCCGCCGGGGTGCTGTGGTGGACGTGCTTGGATCGATCATCTCGTCGCTGCACCGGTATCGCCCGCAAGTCTTGCCAGCGGGCGGCATCTTCCCGGAATTTCACATCTTGCTGATCATCTTTGGGGCGACCCGGTTTTCGGGCTTTCTTGAGCTTGTCTTTTTGTCCCTCCGCTTCAATGGCCTCGAAAGCCATGCTCTTCTTTTTTGCCGTCACAGGCTCGGGAGTCGGCGACCCGGTCGTAGGAGCAGGCGCGAGAGTCGGCTTGGCCAGGATCTCGTCCTGCTTCGCAACGAGCGGCGCCGGTGCGGGCGATATCTCGCTTGGACTGTCTTCCGTTGGCAAGCTGCGATCGGTTAGGCCCCCACTACCGGGATGCTCAGCGGATGGGGGCGCACTGATTGAAGACGCCGGCTGTGCCGACCGCTCACCCTCGACAATGGGAGCCGGAGCACTGACTTCGGCCGGTTCATCTTCTTTCTTTCGTTTGATCAGAATACGGCGCTTGTCGGGCTTGGGCGGTTCTTCGATGACATGGCCCCTTACCGCCGCCATGGTTTTCCCGTGACTCGGCTGTTCCGCTGATTTTGCACCCGGCTCCCCCTCTATTCCCGTCCCCTGGCTTTTGGATTTTGAACCCAGTTTATCCAACACTTTCTGAACGATCTCATCGTCGAGGGTACTGCTATGAGAGGAAACCGAGGCCCCCATCTTCTTGAGCTCGGGGATGAGCACTCGATTTTCCATTCCTAACTTTTTCGCGAGTTCGTATACACGCATGGCCATGAGTCGGTTCCGTATTCTATTCGCTGGTTGCTTCCTCAGCTCTGGCAGCCTGCCGAGCTTCTTCTTGCAACCGCTGAGCCTCGGCTTCTTCGGCGAGCGCCGCTTTTATTTCTTTGTCACGTTCGACCTTTTCTTTTTCATACTCGGTGGCGCTGATGATATCGATCTTCCATCCCGTCAAACGAGCCGCAAGCCGGACATTCTGACCGTTCTTGCCGATTGCCAACGACAATTGTGAGTCGGCCGCGACCACGAGCGCCGACTTCTTCTCTTCGTCGATCCCAACCTTTTCGATCGTCGCCGGGTTCAAGGCTTCAGCGATAAAGACCCGCGGGTCTTGGGTCCAGGTAATGATATCGATCTTCTCGCCCCGCAGCTCACGAACGACCGCCTGCACACGGGAGCCTTTAATACCGACGCAGGCCCCCACCGGGTCCACGGCCTTTTCGCGTGAGGTGACCGCGATCTTCGTCCGGTCTCCCGGTTCGCGGACAACCGATCTGATTTCGATGATCTTTTCCATCACTTCCGGCACTTCGAGTTCAAAGAGTTTTGCCACAAACTGGGGATGGCTGCGGGACAGAATGACTTGCACATCCTTCGGCGTACGACGCACCTCCAGCAACATCGCCTTCACACGATCGCCGCGCCGGTACGTTTCACGCGGAATCTGTTCTTGGATCGGCAGGATCGCCTCGGTCTTTCCGAGATCCACCAGGTAATTCCGGCGCTCCATACCGAGAATAATTCCCGTGACGAGATCCCCTTGACGCGTCGAATATTCTTTTTGAACCGCTTCCCATTCCGCCTCGCGCACCTTCTGGAAGATGACTTGTTTCGCCGTCTGGGCTGCAATTCTTCCCAATTCATTCATTTCGATCAGCGATCCGATTTCGTCGCCGATCTCCGCCTCGCTGTCGTATTGACGGGCTTCTTGAAGGGAGATCTCCGCTTTGGGATTGCTGACCGTTTCCACGATGATCTTCTTGGAGACGACGGAAATTTCCCCGGTCTTTGGATCGATCTCGACTTGGATGTTTTCGGCCTGGCCGAAGCGCTTCTTGGCGGCTGTTTGCAGGGCGGATTCAATAGCCCCGATGACTCGGGTCTTGTCAATCCCTTTCTGACGGCCGATTTCATCGATCACTGAGATCAGTTCTCGGTTCATACATCACGCTCCTGCATCCTGTTACCCTTAAGAACCTTCGACTCGTCGGCCCTTAAATTTTCACGACCAGCTTCGCTTCGGCAATCATCTCTCGACTCAGCCTCAATGGTTGGGGCATGCGCATTTCGGCTACAGTCAGGACTACTGCCTCCTCATCTACTTGCATCAGTCGCCCGGTAATCCTCCACTGGCCTTCGAACGGCTGTCGAAGTTTGAGGCTCACCTCTTTTCCGATTGCCCGCTGATAGTCCTGAGACCTCTTGAAGGGCCGATCAAGCCCCGGAGAAGAGACTTCAAGGGTGTAGGCGTGGGGGAACGGATCGGCCACATCGAGCGCCGGCCCTAGGGCCTTATGTGCTTGCTCACAGTCTGCGATGCTGACTCCACCTGGTTTATCGATCAGAACGCGGACGACCGAGCGAGGACCTCGTCCCAGACACTCCACATCGACCAACTCAAGCCCGAGCGTCCACAGAATCGGCGAAATGATTCCATGCAACCGGTCGGCAACCGGCTGCGCATTGCCCGGTATGCTCAACCCCTTCCCTCTCACATGTGTCCAAACAAAAAAGTGGGCATGAGGCCCACTTACAGAGGTAGCACCATATCATGCACCCATGTGCAAAGCAAGGGTGCTAGCCGGTCAACAATGCCCACCGAGCGGCCAGCATGCTTGTGATAGGACCCGGTTGGCCGGAACCGATGGTGTGTCCATCGATCCGGACAACCCCGAGTACTTCAAGCGTGGTGCCGGTGAGAAATACCTCGTCCGCGCGGTAAAGAACGTCGACCGGTACGAATCGTTCTTCGATCAGGATGTCGTTCTTTTTTGCCAACTCTAAAACCACGTTTCGTGTGACGCCGGACAGAATTCGGGGACCTTCGGGCGCCGTCATGACAACGCCTTCCTGAATCGCCATCACGTTGCTCACCGCGCCTTCCATGACCAAACCCTCTCTCACGAAAATTGTTTCGAAGACGCCGGCCTTCTTCGCTTCTTCGCGGGCAAGGACGTTGGCCAACAGATTGACGCTTTTGATATCACAGCGCCCCCACCGGAGATCCTCCCTTGTACAGGCGCTCACGCCGGCCCGGCGAACCTCCGGCGCCAGGGGATGAAACTCCCTGATGGTCATGACGACGGTCGGGAGAATGTCGCAAGGAAAACTATGCTCGCGGGGAGCGACTCCTCTGGTCAACTGAATATAGATCTTGGCGTCTTGATAGCCGGCCAGACCGAGTCCTTGATGAATCCACCCTGTCCATTGATTCGTGGTATAGGGCTGAGGCAGTGAGAGTTCTTTGGCACTTCGATCCAACCGAGCAAGATGCTCGGCAAGCCCGAACGGCCTGCCTCGATAGGTTCGAATCACTTCGTAGACGGCATCTCCGAATTGGAACCCCCGATCATCGATGGAAACCTTCGCCTCTTCCCAAGGAAGAAAGCGGCCGCTGATGAACGCGATGTCCGGCATGAGTTCAATTCCCCGATGGAGGCCCGGCTTCGATTCTGAACACCCGACGATCTTCCGCGGTAAATTTCCATCCCATTCGCTTTTCGAAGAGCAGCTGATACACCCCCGGCTGCACGGCTTTAAACTCGAAGATGCGCTGACCGTTTTCTACGGCGTTATTGCTCGCGATGCGGAGGAACTCATCACTGAGCAGCGCCAGCCCTTTGACGTCATAAGTCGGCACCCACTGTTCACCTCTGGTGCGATCCTCCCATAAGTGAATGCAAAACGATTGATCGACTGCGACCTTGCGGCAGTCGCTGCCGTCCAACGCCGGGTTGTGGTCGCTACTGGTCATGCTCACGTCGATACACTGATCCGTGCCGTGAAACCGTTCGCCGGGTTTGCGTTTTATACTTTCCGTCGAGGGCCGATCAGAATATCGTTCCCATCCACCCGGACTTCGTAGCTTCCGACACAGTAGCCGCCGCCGTCCGTACCTTGACCGTTTCTGATATCGAACGCCAGATCATGCCAGGGGCAGGCGATGACATAGCCTTTGAGTCTCCCTTCAATGAGCGGCCCGCCCTCATGGGGACAGCTGTTATGGATGGCGTACAACTTTCCTTCGACGTTGAACAACGCGATCGGCCGGTCATTCAGCTTCACAATCTTCGACTTCCCCGGAGGCAGCTCATCGAGCTGTGCAACCTTTTGAAATCCATCCATCATTGCGCTGTTCCTCGTGCGGTCTTCAAACCTCACATACGAAGGGCATACTTGAGCTCGTCGCTTTTTGCAACTCCGGCTTTCTTAATGAACCCCGATTCTGCCTGTATCACATACCGGACGGCCTCGGGCGGCGGCCCGAGGAGAGGACAAGGATCTTTAGCACAGGGTTCCGCATGTTCCAACATATGCACCACATGGTGGCTCTCGTCCACCCATAAAATGTCGACGGGAAATCGATATTCCCTGGTTGTCACCCGATGCATCCCGTTTTGCTCAAAGATATAAAGCATGCCGCCGTTTGGGGGCAATG
>CAYXKP010000183.1:0-8616 GCA_964465695.1 uncultured Nitrospira sp. | reverse complement strand
GGCATGGCCATCCCGCGTTTTTGGCAGGGGATTGGGTTTTGGGTGTTCTTGATGCTCTATCTGAAGTATCGTGTCTATCCGCCGATCCCGTTCAGTGTACGTGCCATGTATGGAACGGTGGGGCTCGTCACAGTTTTCATGTGGGTATCCGCGAATGAGGAGGACTGGCAGAAATTCAAGCAACCTATTCTGAACGTGCTCGACGCACAGACCGGCATGAACAGGTTCTTGCGCTATGCGTATCTTGTCCTCATTCCTCTCCTGGTCGGCGGCTTTTCTTACAACGCGATGATGCCGAAGTCGGAAGAGCCCATCGAGCTGAGAACGGTTCATCCTGCGCCTCCTGCCAGCACAAAGGTCCATGGGAAGACCTATGTGCTACAAACTTCCCAAAATCCGTACCGGGTGAACCAGGAAGGAAAATACGACCAAGAGTTTTCGAACGCCAATATTGTGGAGCAGGGGATGGGCCGTTTGATGAAACCAAATGCCAATCCCTGGGATGACAAGAATCAGGGATATCTGAAGTATGTGCGAGAGGGAGGCGAGATATTTTTTCAAAATTGCCATTTCTGCCACGGCGATAACTTGAATGGTCGAGGCCTCCACGCCTTCGCTTTTAACCCGATTCCCGCAAACTTTACTGACCCAGGCACAATCGCGCAGCTGCAAGAGACCTTTATCTTCTGGCGCGTCGCTAAGGGTGGAATTGGGCTGCCAAATGAAGGCTTCCCATGGGCTTCAGTCATGCCTCCGTGGGAACAACACCTAACTGTAGATGAAATCTGGAAAGTGATTCTGTTTGAGTATTGGCACACCGGTTACTACCCCCGGACATGGGATTAGTTGCCAACTGCTTGATTGCCAAACCAAACAAAATGAAGATGAGGCTAATCATGATGGATAGCATAACTCAGAAGGCCGGAATCATAGCAGTTGTTGCCTTCGGAGTCATTCTCGTGTCAAGTGCAGGATTTCCGATTGTTTCAGCGCAAGGGTTACCCGAAGGATTCAAGAAGGGGGATCTTGCGCCTGAACCTTCTGCAGAAATGATCGAAGCAGGAAAGCGAGTTTATTTTACCAAGTGCGTATGGTGTCACGGAGTCGATGGTGCCGGCGATGGACCAGGAGCCGATCGGCTCTGGCCGCGTCCGCGAAACTTTAATCAAGGCACCTTCAAAATCAGGCACACAGCGAGCGGTGAGCTTCCACTGTTTGACGCCAAAAAGCCTGTCCCCGGACAGAATGACCTTTTTGAGACGGTCACACATGGGCTCCCAGGTTCCGCCATGCCTCCATGGGAAGGCATTCTGACCGAAGAGCAACGTCTGCAAGTCTTGTCTTTTGTTACTACCCAACTTGTGAAGGACCGCAAATTTACGGACAAACAGTCGGAAACGCAAACCATCCTACAGTTAGCGGATCTGAAACCGAAGCCCGCCACTGACGAGAGTAAGAAACGTGGGGCAGAGTTAATCGTCGAAAAGAAATGTGTCGAGTGTCACGGGATGGAAGGGCGTGGTGACGGGAATGCATTCAACTTAAAGGATGACTGGGGATTTTCCATTCAGCCGGCGGATTGGCATAAGTGCTGGAACTTCCGTGGGAGCCGCCAGGACCCTTACAACGTGGCCAACATCTTTCGAACATTCTCGACCGGTGTGAACGGCACTCCAATGCCGTCATTTGCGGATAACACAACGGTGGACGAGCGGTGGGACATCGCGAATTTTGTCAATTCGCTGTGCGAGAGAGATACATTAGGTAACCCGCTTCCTATTGATCCATTAACAGACAAGCCGAAAATCAATTTTGTCATTCCGTCCGATCCTGTTGAGGGAGAAATTCCCACTGAGATCGAGCATGAAGCTTGGCAAAAGGCTCCGAAGCGATACGTGGCTATGGGTGGACAGATCACCCACAAGCCAAGGAACTTTGTTAACCGAATTGATGATATCTGGGTACGATCACTCTACAACGATAAGTCCATCGTCTATCTTTTGGAGTGGGATGACCGCACCAAGAGTGTCGCGGAGGGCAAGCTTCCATGGGCTCCCACTCAAGTCAATATCGATGTCAAGGAACAGGATCCCAAGACCGGCGAAGAGGGGTCAATCGCAGCCAACCAGAACAAGTACGACGTCTACAACGATGCGATTGCCATTGAAACGGCAGTCAAGTGGAAAGAGTTGCCGGCCCCTATTAAGCCACGCTACCTGTTTGGAACAAACGAACAGTTTCCTGTTGATATTGTCAAATGGGAAGCAGACGGTTCGCTTCGTGCGTTCAAGGGAACGGGTTGGGATAAAGACTTTGAAGAGCGTGATAACTACGAAGAGGCCATGAAGCTCTTGAAGGGCGAGTGGAAGAACGGTCGCTGGTACGTGATGATTCAGCGTCCTCTGGGGAATAAAAAAGACCAGGATTACGACGAGGATACGTTCTTTGAAGTTGGACAGTACATTCCGACTGTGTTCTTTGCATGGGACGGCCACAATGGAGATGCAGGACGGAAAATGGCCGTGTCTGCTTTCTACTACACGTTCATGAATCCGCCGATCCCTCAAGAGACGTACATCTATCCGGCGGTAATAGCCGTCGGAGTTGTATTATTGGAGGGATGGGTTCTGACTCGTCGTGTCAATAAGAAAAAGGGTAAGACCCTCTAACGTTTCGAGAAGAGAAGTGCAAAGCGGGACAGAGGGGGTGGGGAAACCCACCCCCTCTTTTTTTTGAGTAGGTCAGGTGTTCAATGATTACTGATGTAACGGGTGTACTGCTGGCTGGCGGCAAGAGTAGGAGGATGGGAGAGGACAAGCGATTCATCCTCGTCGGTCAGCGGAGTCTTTTTGAGCGGAGTTACACCGTCCTCTGTGAGCTATTCGAACAGGTATGTGTCGTCATCGCTCAAGACAGTGCTGCGCTGAAAGCAGAAGTTCCGGTGATCCGCGATCTTATTCCGGACTGCGGGAGCCTCGGTGGATTGTACACAGGCCTTCGATGGGCTAAGACCCCAGGTATCTTTTTGGCAGCCTGCGACATGCCGTTCCTACATTCAGATGTCATCCGATATATGGCTCGTCAAAAGGACCAACGTGATATCGTGATCGGTCGGTGGGGCGGGCGTCTGCAATCTACGCATGCGATCTATAGCCAAAAGTGCATTCCGGTCATTGAAGAAATGATCAATTTCGGCAATCGCAAGATTCAAAGCATGATTGATCACCCCGCTCTTCGGGTGCGCGTGATCGATGAAACGGAGATTAGGCAATTCGATCACGAGGGGCGTTCAATGTTCAACATCAATACACCATCCGATTTAGAACAGGCTCGAGCGGTGCACGATGCCGGTATGGGCTCCGGCTTGTAGTGTTGTGGCAAAGGCGTGAAACGCACGATCCTCATTCTTCATCCCGGCGCGCTTGGAGATACCCTGCTGGCTGTCCCGGCCTTAAGGGCTCTGAGTAGGAGGTACCCTCAGCATGAGATCGTGCTCGTGGCTTCTGCAACCGTGAGTCGACTGCTACAGGAGTGTGGGCTGATTGATCATCGGATCCCCTGGGAAGGGCAGGTATGTCTGGGATTGTTTTCAGAACCCTCCTATCTTCCCAAAGAATTGCAACCTTGGTTGAGCCGATGTGATCTGGCTGTGGCCTGGCTGGAAGACAAAGCCGGTGCGCTTGATTCCCTATTTCGGAGCATGGACGTGGCGCGTATTCGCATTCAATCTCCATTTTCCTCGGGGCTACGTGCGAGGCATCAAAGCGATCGTTTTCTTGAGACGCTGATTGAAACGGCGGGAGGTATTGTGTCGGAGGTATCGGTACGGATCCCTGCTCATCTTTTGGAGCGAGGCAAAGACTTTCTTGGCGATCTGAGCATCTCACCCGAACGATCCTTGGTGCTGGTTCATCCGGGAAGTGGAAGCATTCACAAGTGCATTGAGCCCGAAAGGATAGCTTGGCTTATTGAAGGGTTGCAGAAAAAGGGGATGTGCCCGGTTGTTTTGGAAGGACCGGCTGATCGAGAGGTCGTGGACCAGGTGCGACACCTTGTGACACAACCGCCCCTCGTTCTCAGGGAGCTCGATCTTTGTCGGCTTGCGGGGGTGCTGGCGCAGGTCACGGCATATATCGGTCACGATTCGGGTGTGACGCATTTGGCTGCTTTGTTCGGTGTACGGACCATCGCGTTATTCGGTCCTACCGACCCCCATCGGTGGGCACCACGTGGTCGCCATGTGACGATTCTGCGAGGGGATCCTTGTACTTGCGAGTCCTGGGAAGCAGTGAAAAAGTGTGTGGATAAGCCCTGTCTTCAAGTGACGCCGGACGAGATTTTGGTGGAATTGGGAAGGATAGTAAGCAGCGCAAACCCTCGTAATTCAACGTGAACCGCCTTGTCTCTGCGTACCCCATGTGATAGAGTGCCACGTTCATTTTCTTTCTTTTCTAAAAGGGAAGAGGAATTGTAGTGCCTCAAGGACTCGTGCAAGAGAGGGTGACAACGGCCCTACTCGACGCCCTCAATGGTGCAAGACAAAAGGGGCAATTGAAAACGGCGGCGTGGCCCACGCTGGGTCTTGACGCGCCTAAACGTCCTGAGTGGGGGGATCTTGCCTCCACGGTGGCAATGTCATTGGCTTCCTCTGAACACAAGGCCCCGCATGATATCGCCCAAATCATCGTAGACAATCTGTCTCAGCGAGAGCAACTGTTTGATCGTGTCGAAATCGTCCGTCCCGGCTTCTTGAACTTTACGGTGAAACCGGCTCTCTGGCAGGAGGTTGTCCGTGACATCGAGGGGCAAGCAGGTCGCTATGGCCGGGCGGCTCTTGGAGACGGTCGTCGAGTGTTGGTTGAGTATGTGAGCGCCAATCCCACCGGTCCATTGCATGTCGGCCACGGCAGGGGAGCGGCGGTCGGGCAGGCAGTGATCCGATTGCTGAGGGCGATCGGCTATGAGGCCGTGGGCGAGTACTATGTCAACGATGCAGGGCGACAGATGAAATTGTTGGGCGCGTCGGTCTATGCCCGTTACCAAGAATTGTTAGGGCGGACTATCGAGTTTCCAGAAGACGGCTATCATGGGTCGTACATCACATCGGTGGCACATCAGATCAAAGAGCAACTCGACCGGGTAGCGGGTGAACTGACTCCTGCCGACCTTGAGGCTCGTTGCCGTTCCTTGGCCTACCAAAAACTGTTGGGACTCATCCGCGATGATCTTCAGTCCTTTGGTATTGAAATTCAATCCTGGTTCAGCGAAGCGGCTCTTCTGGAATCCAAAGCCATTGAGCGTGCCTTGGAAGAATTAAAAACACGGGATCTCCTGTTCGAACAAGAGGGAGCGTGGTGGTTTCGGGCCTCTAAGTACGGCGATGAAAAAGACCGTGTCGTCAAGAAACAGGACGGCGAGTATACGTACCTCGCATCCGATATCGCCTACCACTATGACAAGCTGAAGCGCGGCTACGATTTGCTGATCGATGTCTTCGGTGCCGA
Source organism: uncultured Nitrospira sp. (assembly GCA_964465695.1). Lineage (GTDB taxonomy): Bacteria > Nitrospirota > Nitrospiria > Nitrospirales > Nitrospiraceae > Nitrospira_D. Next base: position 3,112 of record CAYXKP010000183.1, on the reverse strand, counting down.
TCACCATGGGTATATCCCACGCATGGAGGCCGTCATGCAGGCATATGGGCATCCAAAAGATCGTCTGCAGGTCGTGCTGGTCCAGCTGGTCAAGCTGCTGCGGGATGGAGTCGAAGTGAAGATGTCGAAGCGGACCGGGGAATTCATCACGATGCGGGAAGTCATCGAAGAGGTGGGGGCCGATGCGGCGAAGTTTTATTTCCTCATGCGGGATTCCAAGACGCATCTGGAGTTCGACCTGGAATTGGCAAAGCAACGGTCCGCTGACAATCCGGTCTACTACGTTCAATATGCCCACGCGAGAATTTGCAGCCTGTGGCGTGTGGCCTCCGCCAGAGGGATCGCCAAGCCGTCCGCAAAGGGGACGGACCTCACGGTATTGACGGATCCCGATGAGCTGGGGCTGATCAAGAAACTGTCCTCCTACCCCGAAGTCATTCAGGCGAGCGCGCTGGCCTTTGAACCGCACCGTGTGACGTATTATCTCCAGCAACTGGCCGCTCTGCTCCATACGTTTTATAACAAACACCGTATTTTGCCTTCTGAAACAGATCAAGAACATGCGGAATCAGCTTCCACCGAAGTGCTCACGCACACACGGACTGCGGCGCGGCTGGTCCTGATGGGGGCGGTTCAGCAGGTTCTCCGAAACGGACTCGACGTGCTCGGCATTTCAGCGCCCCAGCACATGTAGTGGGTTGATGACGTAAGATGATGCGGTACCAAGTCCAACAATCCGACCCCTGCTCCAATGGCCGTATCGGCCTGCTTACGACCCGCCATGCAGAGATTCAAACACCGACCTTCATGCCGGTAGGTTCGTTGGGACCGGTCAAAGGGCTCGAACCGGAGGACCTGCAGAGCCTGGGGTTTCGACTCATCCTCAATAATGCCTATCATCTGTACCTGCGTCCGGGCCACAAGATCGTGGCCGATATGGGAGGGCTTCATGCGTTCACCGGGTGGCCGGGAGCGATCCTCACCGACAGCGGCGGCTTTCAGATATTCAGTTTAGCGAAGTTGTGCGAGATCACCGACGAAGGCGTCACGTTTCAATCGCACATCGATGGGTCGACGCACGTCATTACGCCGGAAAAGGCGATGGAAATCGAAGAGGCGTTGGGTGCCGATATCATCATGGTGCTCGATCAGTGCGTGGCCTTGCCGGCAGGCCGGGAGATGATTCAGGAAAGTGTGCGCCGAACCAAACTGTGGGCGGAACGCTGTCAAGTGACACGTCGAAGAACGGATCAGGCCTTGTTTGCCATCGTGCAAGGGGGCTTGGAGGCGGACTTGCGGGTAGCCTCGGCCAGGGAGTTGGTGAAGATGGGATTCGAGGGCTACGCGATCGGCGGGTTATCGGTCGGAGAAAGCAAGTCCGACATGTATGCGATGCTCGATGCGACGGTTCCGGAGTTGCCGGATAAAAAGCCCCGGTATCTCATGGGAGTCGGACATCCGGAAGATCTCCTTGAGGGGGTGGCCCGCGGTATCGATCTCTTCGATTGTGTCGTTCCCTCGCGTCATGGCAGAACCGGCTCATTGTTTACGACGACAGGTCGAATCGTCATCAAGCAAGCGCAGTATGCCGGTGACGAACGTCCGATCGATGTCGATTGCGCCTGCCCGGTCTGCCGTCGATACTCACGGGCCTATTTGCACCATTTGTTTATGATCAAAGAAATGCTGGGGGCACGGCTCAACACGATCCACAATTTATGGCATTTCTCCGACCTCATGCGCCGAATACGAGAAGCCTTGGCGGAGGGAACGTTCCCCCAGTTTCGGGAAGCGTGTTATCGCAATTGGCACCAACAGGCGGTAATGGCCGGTTAAGCGGGGTGGGACACCGTACGGACAATTGCAGGAGAACGGTCGTACATAAAAGAAGGGGATTGGCTCGATGTTGATGGAATCGATGGCATGGGCTGAGGGAACGGGTGGAGGTGGGTCGCCCGCCGGCAGTGGAGCGGGCGGAATCCTCTCGCTGATTCCGTTTCTTTTAATCTTTATCATTTTTTATTTTCTTCTGATCCGGCCGCAACAGAAGAAGCAAAAGCAACAGCAGGCGTTGTTGGACGCGTTGAAGAAGGGCGACAAAGTGATCACGACGTCGGGTATCTGGGGGACCATCACCAACCTTGGGAAAGAGACCGTGACTCTGCAGATTGCGGATAATACCAAGGTCAAAATGCAGCGCGAAAATATCGCGCGAGTGCGTGGCGAAGACGAAGACAAGGATAAAGACGCGTAGCTCGAACGGGATGAAGAGGTTACGGAGCACATGAAAAAAGTAAGCGGGCGTCTCTGGTTGTTGATGCTGGTCATCTTGGGATCGATCGTGGCCTTTCTTCCGTCCTATCAGCCGGCGTATCAGGCTCTGCCGGCCTGGATGAAAGGCGTTCTACCGAACAAGGGAATTACGTTGGGGCTGGATTTGCAGGGCGGTATTCATATGGTTCTGGAGGTGGACGAGGATCGTGCCGTGGAGATCGCGGTCGACCGTTCGGTCACCGCGCTCCAGGATCTTATCGCCGAGAAGAAAATCGCCGTCGACTCGGTCAAGCGGACCGGGCACGATCACATCACGATTCAGTTGCAGAATGCCGATGCGAAAGATCCGGCTAAAAAGCTGATCGACGACTTTCCCCTTTTTGTTGAAAAGGAGCCAGGGGGATCGACGAATGTCGTGGTGTGGGAGCTTCGTGAGCCGGAAACCAAGCGGATTAAGGATTCAGCCATCAACCAGGCGTTGGAAACCATCCGGAACCGGATCGATCAATTCGGCGTCGCCGAGCCGATCGTTCAGCGCCAAGGATTAAAGCAAATCGTCGTGCAGCTGCCCGGGGTCAAGGATCCCAAGCGTGCCAAGGATCTGATCAAGGAGACGGCGCTGCTCGAATTCAAAATGCTGGACGAAGACATTCGTCTTGATCTTCCTGTACGCGTTCCGAAAGACAAAGAAGCGGAGGTGCTTCAGCAGTTTGCCGGCAAACTGCCGGAGGGCGACGAGATTCTATTCGAGCGAGTAGTCGACAAGGACACCGGTGTCGAGTTTCGCATGCCCTATGTCGTCAAAAAGCGGGTCATGTTGACGGGTGACGTGCTGAGC
>CAYXKP010000182.1:0-8652 GCA_964465695.1 uncultured Nitrospira sp. | reverse complement strand
TGAATTAGGAGTTGCAGACCAGGACATTCTGGCAGCCAAAGTAGACGGAGCGGTCGTGGATCTGTCGCGACCTCTGTCCGGGGGTTCGGTCGTCGAACCGCTTCGGTTCGACAGTGCAGAGGGCCGTGAGGTGTACCGCCACAGCAGTACCCACATCATGGCTCAGGCGGTAAAAGAGCTCTTTCCGTCCGCGCAACTGACCATCGGTCCGGCTCTGGAAGATAGTTTCTATTATGATTTTGCCTTCGAACGTCCTTTTACTCCCGAAGACTTGCAGAGGATCGAAGAACGCGCCGGCGAGATCATCAGGCGTAATCTTCGTATCACCAGGCGGGAGTTCTCGAAACAGGACGCGATAGATTTTTTCAAGGCTCGTGGAGAGGACTACAAAGTCGAGCTGATTCAAGGTTTCCCCGATGGAGAGCCGATTACGGCCTACACGCAAGGCGACTTCGTGGATCTCTGTCGCGGCCCTCATCTCCCCACCACCGGCTCCATAGGCGCCATAAAACTCCTCAACACGGCGGGAGCCTATTGGCGCGGCGATGAACGTAATCCGATGTTGCAACGAATCTACGGAACATCCTTTCCGACAAAAGCGGAAGTGGATGCCTACCTGGCCCGGCTGGAGGAAATAAAGCGGCGCGACCATAGAAAAGTCGGAAAAGAGCTGGATTTGATCAGCATTCAGGATGAGATCGGACCCGGGCTGGTACTCTGGCATCCGAAAGGGGCGGCCGTCCGTCTGCTGATTGAAAATTTCTGGCGTGAACAACATATTCGGGACGGGTATCAGCTGGTCTATTCGCCTCATACCGCGCGTCTTGATCTCTGGAAAACCAGCGGACACCTCGATTATTACCGCGAAAACATGTTCCCTTCGATGAAGCTGGAAGGCAGTGAGTACCAGCTGAAACCGATGAACTGTCCGTACCATATCATGATCTATCAGAGTCATCTTCGCAGCTATCGAGACCTCCCGATTCGCTACGGGGAACTGGGAACGGTCTACCGCTATGAACGGACCGGCGTGCTGCACGGGCTCATGCGGGTGCGCGGATTCACGCAGGATGATGCACATCTCTTCTGCCGCCCGGATCAGATGGAGCACGAAGTCAGCCGGGTACTGGACTTTACGTTTTTCGTGTTGCAGACGTTCGGATTCCGGCAATTTGAGGTGTTTTTGTCCACCAGGCCCAAAGAATCCGTGGGTGGCGATGAACATTGGACCTTGGCCACCAGCGCACTGGAAGCGGCGCTCAAAAGCCGCCGTATCTCTTTTCACCTTGATCCGGGAGGGGGCGCATTTTACGGCCCGAAGATCGACATCAAGATCAAGGATGCGTTGGGCCGCTCCTGGCAATGCTCCACGGTCCAGGTCGATTTCAACAATCCGGAGCGGTTTGAGTTGAGCTACATCGGAGAGGACGGCAAAGCCCATCGCCCCATCATGATCCATCGCGCCTTGATGGGATCCATCGAGCGTTTTTTCGGCATTCTGATCGAGCACTACGGAGGGGCATTTCCGACCTGGCTGGCTCCGGTGCAGGCGGTGGTCATGAATATCACCGATCAGCAGCAAGCGTACGCCGCAGCCGTTGTCGCGCAATTGAAGGCGGCCGGCTTTCGCGCCGAAACGGACCTTCGGAATGAAAAGATCGGGTTCAAGATTCGTGAAGCGGAAAAGGCGAAAGTCCCCTTCATGTTGGTAGCGGGGAATCGCGAAATGCAAGCCGGGACGCTCTCGGTACGAGGCCGAAGCGGCTCAAATTTGGGGAATAAGACAGTGGCTGAGGTGGTGGATCTCCTACGAGCCGAGGTCACACACCCACAGCGCGAACTTCAACACACACACTAAACAAGAGGTGGCCTATCGTTCCCAAATTGCGTGTGAATCGTGAGATCAGAGTCCGAGAAGTTCGCGTGATCGGCCCGGAGGGAGAACAACTCGGTATCCTTCCGACGCCGGATGCGTTTCGCCAGGCTCAAGAAAGCGGTTATGATCTGGTGGAAGTCGCTCCCACCTCCGTTCCCCCGGTCTGTAGGATCATGGACTATGGGAAATACAAGTATGAACTGAGCAAAAAGGAACATCAAAGCCGGCGCCATCAAAAGTCCACGCAAGTGAAGGAAATCAAATTGCGTCCCCGCACGGACAAGCACGACCTCGAAATCAAGGTGCGGCAGATGAAGACGTTTTTAGAAGAGGGCAACAAGACCAAGGTCACCCTGACGTATCGCGGGCGGGAAATGGCCAATCAAGAGATGGGGCGCGCCGTGATGAATTCCGTCATCGAACAATTGGCGCAAGCCGGTACGATCGAATATGCGCCCCGCATGGAGGGGCGGAGTTTGATCATGATCGTCGCTCCCAAACACTAACGTGCAATGCGGTGATTGCTCAACTAAAGGAACTTCCAACATGAAAATGAAGACGCATTCGGGAACGAGTAAACGATTTACCAAAACGGGAAGCGGCAAGATTGTCCGTCGCAAGGCGGGCAGGCGGCACATACTGACCAGCAAGCGGCACGACCGGAAGCGCCGCCTGAGCGGAACAGCCGTGGTGGATTCCACCGTTGTTTCTACATTGAATCGACTTCTGCCGTATGCATAGACGACGATCGTGTCGTGTTGTGTTTTCTGGACTCAAAAGGAGTAATGAATCATGCCTCGCGCAAAAGGTGGACCAAAAACGAGAGCCCGACGGAAAAAGCGGATTAAATTGGCCTCAGGTCAGTACGGCGGGAAAAGTCGATTGTTCCGTTCGGCGACAGAGAGCGTCGATAAAGGCCTGACCTATGCCTACACGGGTCGCAAGAACCGGAAGCGGGACTTCCGGCAGCTGTGGATCGCTCGCATCAGCGCGGCGGTGCGCGCCCAAGGGATGACCTACGGACGATTCATCAACGCCCTCAAGAAGGCCAATGTCGCCCTCGATCGCAAGGTCCTCTCGGACATGGCCATCAAAGATGCCGCGGGGTTTGCGCAACTCGTCGGCCTTGCCAAGCAGCACCTGACTCCGGCCACGGCGTAACTGAGAGCTTAACGCTTCTTCAACTTGAGGGAGACGACGATCGTCGTCTCCCTCGTTGTTCCCGACTAAAAGATATTCCTATCCCAGCGTGATCAGTTGCGAGAGGTTCACGTCGAAGGCGACGACCGGCATGGCGATCTGCCACCGTTCGAGGACTTCCGGATGGACTTCGCCGATGACGCCGACGGGCTTGCCGGAAACGAGAATGCGGCCGGCACGGCCTTCCAAAAAAGACGGATGCTGCATGGGCTCCAGACTGTACTCCTTACCAAGGTAGTACAACAGAACATCGAGACAGGAGTGGATTTCCGAGAAATGGGTCGTGGCATGAGCGATCAAGGCGCCCAAGACGGTTTCCGTTCGAGACCCCGACTCATGCGTACCGTCGGGAATCGCGACATCACCGGCCTCGAAGAGGCGATGCGGATAGAACGCCCGGCTCGAAGCGGCTTCAATGCGCAACAAGGAAGGCAACATCCACTGCCGGAGACACGAGAAACTCAACGACATGACGTTGTCGACCTCCACCATACGGGCCCATTTCGTTCCCTCCAGGCGCATGAACCGGGAATACTGGTCCGGTGAGCCGAGAATGTTCGAGATGATCTCCTGGAAACCGAGCCCGACCATCAATTCTCGGGAGTGATCGGACACCTGTTCGATCCCCGATAATCCTCCCACCGTGAACTGCGCCGGCATGACCGGGGTAAATGCGGCATAACCCCGGCTCATGGCGACGTCTTCAACGATGTCCATCGTATGCATGGCATCATGCCGGTACGGGGGAAGTTTGGCCTTCACCGATCCCTTTTCTGCCGACACCTCGTACCCGTACGTCTCAAGAGATTGTTTCACGACCGCCTCACCAAGCTCCTGGCCCAGCGCCTGTTCAATCGCTTTCGTCCGAATCGTTCTGGGCTTGCCGAAATCTTGAGGTGTTTTCACCCGTTTGCCCAGCAAGGTACTCTTCGGATACCGGATCTCCATCGGCTCGATGATCGCTCCCCGGTCGGCTAAATTGGCCGCGAAAATGTTGAGCGTCAGCATCACCATGGGCAAGTCCGTCCCGGTCACCTCCACGAAGAGTTCATCATCACCCACCCGAACTTCCCCGATTTCGCGGCTATTGATAATCGGGGGAAACGACAAGGGTTGATCCTTCGCATCCCGGAGGATAGGAAGCAGACTCTTGACGGCTAAAATAGGCCCATACTCCAATCCCTTGGGATGAACCATGAGAATTTCCGACAGGGTCATCGTCGTTTCCATACCCAACGGGATAAACCGCACGTCGTCCGGCTTCACCAATTCATAGGTCACAGGAAAAGCAATGTTCCGCAGCTGATAGATCCCGATGGAGACGGTCTTGCGCTTACGCCCGAAGATGTCGGCTAATTTCTCCTGCGTTTGAATCAGCTGAGCCAACCCCTTTTCCGTCACCCGATACCCCTTGGCCGCACAGGCCGCCACGTACGGACGCACCTGCTCCATACCGGGCTTCACGATGAGATGATGCGGCGGCTTCGGTTTTTCGGCGAAGAACGAATAGGGCTTCAGCCGCCCTTGCTGTTTGACGCGAATTTGCCTGGCAATCCCCTCGCAACACCAGAGGTCCGGCCGATTGCTGTCTTGCAGTTCGATACGGAGCTCTCCGGTTTCAGGGTTATGCCCCTTCAGCTCGCCTTTCACGAGCATGAGCCGTTCCTCCAACTGGGTGATCGAGATGCCAGGGTCGGCATCGCGATCACCCGTGAGAAGCGACTCCAGATCGTCTTTGAAAATAGTGATGGTGGGCATGATGCCGTTAAAACAGTCCTCTGGTGGTGCGGATCAATTCCAAATTGTCGGTGAAGAGTTCGCGTATGTCATGGATGCCCAACGCCACCATCGCCATGCGATCGAGGCCCAACCCCCAGGCAATGACCGGCGCGGTGACGCCGAGCGGTAACGTCACTTCGGGACGAAAGAGACCCGCGCCGCCGAGTTCCATCCATCCCAAGCGCGGATGCCGCACATGCAACTCCACCGACGGTTCGGTAAACGGAAAATAGGCCGGCAAAAACTTGACTTCCTTCGCTTGCGCCACTTCCCGTGCGAACAAATTCAAAAGCCCCAACAACGTTCTAAAGTTGATGTCTTCTCCCAGCACGATCCCCTCCACCTGGAAGAAGTCCGTGGCGTGGGTGGCGTCGACTTGGTCATAGCGAAAACACCGGGCGATCGAGAAGTATTTCCCGGGAATGTCCGGCGAGGCGGCCAGCGTTCGAGCCGACACCGCCGTGCCCTGACTCCGCAACACCAACCGCTTCGCCCGGTGAACATCGAACGAATAGCCCCAGCCCGTGGAGCCGGTTTCCCCGCCGTTTTCATGCACCTCGGCAACACGCGACACGAACGGCTCGTCCACGGCGGTGGTATGGCTCGGCTCCTTGACGAAATACACGTCATGAATGTCCCGGGCCGGATGGAATTGCGGCATGAACAGGGCATCCATGTCCCAGAACTCCGTTTCGACCAGCCCCCCGCGCATCTCTTGAAACCCCATGCTCACAAGTTTGGCCTTGACCGTATCGAGAAACTCCCGATAGGGATGTTTTCTTCCCGTTCCGATACGGGGAGGGCGCAGACTGATGGTGTACTTTCTAAGCCGCTTCTGACGCCAACTCCCGTCCTTCAACAAGTCGGGAGTCAATTGCGAGACTTCTTCTGCGACCCCCTGCCTCAACAGCTGCGCCGCCGCATTGCCACCCTCCGCTGTCAACGTAAAGGAGCGGACCACCCGCTCATCCACCCGGAACGGCTCTTTGGCGTTGCCGCGTTTCACAGCAAAGTCTTCAATGATCTGCCGATGGGCTTCCGTGAAGCTCTTCAGCTCCTTCGGCGAGTCATGCAATGCTCCCAGAAGCGTTCGGAGCGCGTCCGCGGTGGGACTCTGACGCCCGGTCGTTTCGATACAACCTCCTTGGATGATCAGGACCACCCCTTCTTTCTTGAGGCGTCCGACGGCTTTGCTCACATCGGAGGGGTCCAGTCCTCCTTGCGACTGAAGGTCGGGGATGGTCAACCTTTTCCCGGTGGCGGTGGCTTCTCGGGCAATCGTCAGGACCCGTTCTATCGGCGCCGCGGCGTGGTAATAGTCCACCCCGATCTTCGTCAACGAGACGATGGGCGTCACCGTTTCCGTCTGCACCGTGATGAGAGATTTCGCCAACAACCACTCGACGGCCATGCTGAGTTGGGAAGGCTCCAATTCGGAGGCGGCGGCCAACTGCTCGCTGTCCAAAGCGGCTCCAGCCGGACGTGCGCCCAAGGTCGTGAGGACTTTGATTTCGAGAGGGTGCAGGCTGTCGATCAATGCGGAGATGTCCACCGGATCCGCCTATCGATGGACCGCAGCGCGTGGCGTGGGCGAGGCGGCCGTTTCTCCAGCAGCCCGCATGGCTGCAATGGTGGCCGTATAGTCCGGTTGAGAAAAAATCGCAGACCCGGCCACGAGGGCCGTCGCCCCGGCCGCGACGATGTCTCGGGCATTCTCCACCTTGACGCCGCCGTCCACTTCCAGGAGCGCGTGGCTTTTGATCTGATCCAACATCTTTCGCGCCTCGGTGATCTTCTTCAACACAGACGGGATAAACGCCTGCCCGCCGAATCCTGGATTCACGGACATGATCAGGACCAAATCGACATCACCCAAGATCTCCTGCAGCAACGCAAAAGGAGTGGCAGGATTTAAGGTCACTCCGGCCTTCACTCCCCGTTCCTTGATCGACTGGATCGTCCGATGAAGGTGCGGACAGGCCTCGACGTGGACGGTGAGATAGTCGGCACCCGCTTCCGCGAACTCAGGGATGAACACATCGGCGTTGGTGATCATCAAATGCACGTCGAGCGGCAGCTTGGTGACTTTTTTCAGACTTTCGACAATGGGCGGCCCCACCGTCAGGTTCGGAACGAAGTGGCCGTCCATCACATCGACATGCAACAGATCGGCACCCGCCCGTTCGACCGCGGAGACTTCGTCGGCCAATCGCGCAAAATCGGCGGAAAGAATAGAGGGCGCGATATGAATCGAATGTGCCATTACCTCTTCTTCCGTAGGCGGACGGCATAAAAGCCGTCCATTCCGCATGGGTTACCCATGGTGGAGAGTGCGCCGCAGGTGGTCACAAAGGGGAGAGCGGCGGTGGGGAGCCACGGCGCCACAGATTCACGCATCCATCCAGGATAGGCTTCGCAAAAACGGTTGATGGCCCCTTCCGTCTCTTCCGTTTCTGTCGAGCAGATACTATAGACCAGCACCCCACCGGGCCGCAAGCAGGAAGCCACCGCAGAGAGGATTTCGACCTGAAGTGTTTGGTGCCTGAGCAACGACGAACTGTCCTTTCGCCATTTCGCTTCAGGGTGTCGGCGCAGCACACCCAAGCCGCTGCAAGGGGCATCCACGAGTATACGATCGAACAGCGGCGATCCATCACGGATCTCTGATGTGCGCGTCGTCATTGTCGACCATCCGGCTGATTTTCTCACATCGCCGACGATCGGTACGACGCTCTGGATGCCTAGTCGCTCACAATTTTGGCGGAGCAGATCCAACCGAGATGCTTTGCGATCGACGGCATAGATCGTTCCGCGGTCCCCCATGAGTTCGGCAAGGTGCGTCGCCTTGCCGCCTGGGGCGGCACAGGCGTCCAGCAGGGTTTCCTGCGGCTGCGGGTCCAGAATCGGCGGAATAAGCTGCGCCGCTTCATCTTCCACGTAGAACTCTCCCGCAGAGAACCCCGGTAACGAGGTCACATCCTGCCCTTTTTCCAACACTACTCCTGTAGGACTGATGGCGGTCGGACAAGCCGCCACACCGGCTTGTCTCAACCGTTCCAAGAAGGCTTCTCTGGTCAATCGATGAGAGTTGACTCGAAGGGTCACCGCCGGCACCGTACTGGTTGCCCGACACACCGATTCCGCTTGTTCGAGTCCCATCCGATCAAGCCACCGTCCCGTCAACCATTCAGGAATTCCATACCGGACGGACAGAAACCGGGCCGGGTGTACGGCCGGATCCGGGAACGGCGGCGCCGGTACACGAATGAGGTTGCGCAGGACTCCGTTGACCAGCCCGCTCCAATCGCGTTTCAGTTGTTTGGCGTAGGATTTGGCGAGTCGGACGGTTTCATTCACGGCTGCCGAAGCAGGGATGCGATCGAGGAACAACAGCTGGTACGCGCCCAACCGCAACAGCATTTGCACGACGGCGGGCAATCTGGGGAGCGGTTTGGAGAGTACGGCTCCCAGTCTCCAATCGATCGTCTCCTGCCGCCGTAAGACTCCGTACACCAGTTCCATCACCAACGACCGGTCACGAGGCTGCAGAACCGAGGCGGCTCGCCGTTCAATCAGCTCATCGAGTGGATCATCGGTTCGTTGACAGGAAAGCAGGAGAGAGAGCGCAACGGCTCGTGACGACGATCCCGACGGCTCACCGTCTACATTCCGTTCTTGGGCTTTCATCTGACCTGAGCAGTGAAAATGGTGGTGAGGAAATAAATTAGGCGACCGATGAACCAAGCTGCCCACCGGCCTCGACCCGGTGTCCGGCCAAAAATTGGCTGACCGACATG
>CAYXKP010000181.1:0-8657 GCA_964465695.1 uncultured Nitrospira sp. | reverse complement strand
CAGCTCCTGCACCGCGGTCGAGCCGGCTTCCCTGATGTGATACCCGCTAATACTAACCGGATGCCACTTGGGCACATGCTCGGCGCAGTACGCGATGGTGTCGGTGATCAGACGGAGCGATGGCTCCGGCGGAAAGAGCCACTCTTTCTGCGCGATGTATTCCTTCAGGATGTCGTTTTGCAGCGTGCCGTCCAGCCGTTCGAAAGGAATACCGCGCTTCTCCGCGACCGCTAGATACATTGCGAAGATGGCGACGGCCGGACCGTTGATCGTCATCGAGGTGGTGACCTGATCGAGCGGAATGCCGTCGAACAGCCGCTCCATATCATCGAGCGACGAGATCGCCACGCCGCAGTGGCCGATCTCACCGTGGGCCCGGGGATCGTCTGCGTCGATCCCCATCAATGTCGGCATGTCGAATGCGACGCTCAGGCCGTTTTGCCCATGTTGAAGGAGATATTTGAAGCGGCGGTTGGTGTCCTCGGCTGAGCCAAACCCAGCAAATTGCCGCATCGTCCAAAGCCGGCCGCGATACATGGTCGGATACACGCCTCGAGTGTACGGAAACTCGCCCGGCGCTCCAAGCTCTTCAGCCGGCGACCAGTCCTTTAAGTCGTGATGGGTATACACCCGATTGGTGTCGAATCCTGAGAGAGAGGTGAATCTCGGTTTACGTTCTTGCATCGATCTGCCCCGTATCGTGGTAAGGACCAGCGCTCGAGATCAGGATCTACTGCTGAGTACCTCTTGTCGTTCGTTTCTCCCTTCGTAGATGTAGAATCCCCGGCTGCTCTTTCGCCCCAGCCAACCGGCTTCGACATACCGGCGAAGCAAAGGGCAGGGCCGAAATTTGGGATCCCCCAAATCTTGGTACAGCACTTCACAGATGGCCAGTACTGTGTCCAAACCGATGTGATCGGCAAGGGCCAGGGGGCCCATAGGATGGTTGGCGCCAGCGGTCATCGCCAAATCGATATCCTCCACGGATGCGACTCCTTCTTCCAGCACAAAAATGGCCTCGTTCACCATGGGTATCAGGACACGGTTCACGATGAATCCCGGCATGTCTTTGGCCAAGACCGGTGTTTTACCCAGGCGCTTTGCCAAGTCGAGCGAGAGCTGCGTCGTTTGTTCGGCTGTTTCCAGGCCCTGAACGACTTCCACGAGCCTCATCACGGGTGCGGGATTCATGAAATGCAGACCGACGACGCGGTCGGGCCGGCCGGAGGCCGCTCCTAACTTGGTGATGGAAATGGAAGAGGTGTTGCTGGCCAGCACTGCTTGTGGCACGCAGATGCTGTCCAATTCGGCGAAGAGGTTTCGTTTCAGCGTGAAATCTTCCGGAACCGCTTCGATGACCAACTGTACCTCTCGCAAGCGGTCAAGCTGCACCAATGGATGGATGAGGGCGAGCACCTCGTCTGCTCGACGATCAGGGAGACTGCCTCGTTCAGCTGCACGTTCGAGACCGACACGTATCTTCGAGATGGCCTCCGTCAGTGAAGCCTTGCTCACATCTATGAGGAGAACTTCATAGCCGGCGGTGGCGCACACCTGGCTGATGCCCCGGCCCATCTGGCCGGCTCCGACAATGCCGATCGTCTTGACGTCGTCGAGCGTCATGTTCGCGCTCTATCCCCGCTCTACGATCATCGCCAACGCTTCTCCTCCACCGATGCAGAGGCTCGCCAATCCCCGCCTTGATCCGCGCGCGGCCATCGCATGAAGCAGCGTCGTGAGGATCCGCGCGCCGGTTGCTCCGATAGGATGGCCGAGCGCGACCGCTCCACCGTTCACGTTCACCTTCTTCTCGTCGAGTCCCAATTCACGGTTGATCGCAACCGAGACAGCTGAAAAAGCCTCGTTGACTTCGAATAGGTCTATATCTCCGATCGTCAAACCCGCTTTGTTGAGCACCCGTTTGATCGCCTCGATCGGTGCGATCGTAAACCATTCCGGCGCCAGTGCCGCTCCGGCGTAGCCGACAATACGCGCCATCGGGACAAGCTCGAGACGTGCCGCCTCCTCTTCCGCCATGACAACCAACGCCGCCGCACCATCATTACATGAGGGGGAATTCCCCACGGTCAGGACACCGCCTTCCTGGAATACCGGCTTGAGCTCGCGCATTTTCCCAAGATCGACTCGATTCGGCTCCTCGTCTTCCATAACCGCCACTGCCGGCCCCTTGCGTTTCGGCACGTCAACGGGCACAATTTCTTGTTTAAAGATTCCTGTGGTTATCGCCTCACGCGCGCGCCGATAACTCTCGAGTGCGAAGTCATCCAGCTCTTTTCTTGTCAACCGATACTTGGCGGCGCACCGTTCACCCCCGTGACCCATATGGAAATTATTGTAGACGTCCCACAGACCATCCTTGACGAGGCTATCGACCAATTCCGCATGTCCCAATCGATAGCCCTGTCGTGCTTTTTCCAACAAATAGGGTGATCGGGTCATATTTTCCATTCCGCCCGCTACGACGATGCTCGCTTCTCCGAGTGCAATGGCCTGGGATGCCATGATCACCGTCTGGATGCTGGACCCGCAGACCTTGTTCACCGTCGTAGCTCCGATCGAATGAGGAATGCCAGCTCCAATCGACGCCTGTCGTGCCGGGGCTTGCCCCAGACCGGCGCTGAGGACACAGCCCATGAAGACCTGGTCCACCTGATCCGGGGACAGTTGGACCCGCGTCAGTGCTTCGGCAATGGCGAGGCTGCCCAATTTCGTCGCCGGCACTTGACTAAACATGCCGTTGAAACTGCCCATCGGCGTCCGAACGGCGCTGACGATTACTGCTCGCCTTATCTTGTCCACAGCTTCTTTCCCCCGCTCCTCACGCCTTCTCACTTATAAGATTTGTTCCCAATGGCTTTGCTCGAGATAGTGCTTCACCTTCGCCATGAACTGATCAGCCGTCGCCCCATCGATGACCCGGTGGTCGAACGACAGGCTGAGGTAACCCATCGTCCGAATGGCGATCGCATCGTCAATGACGACGGCCCGTTTCTGAATGGCGCCGATGCCCAGAATGGCGATTTGCGGCTGATGGATGATGGGGGTACTGAACAGGCTGCCGAACCCACCATGGTTGGTGATTGTGAACGTTCCGCCTTGAACCTCTTCGGGGCTCAATTTCTTGGACCTTGCTCGTTCCGCAAGATCCGCGATTTCTTTCGCCAGCTGTGTCAGTCCCTTCCGATCAGCATATCGCACCACCGGTACCAGCAATCCGTCATCAAGCGCCGTGGCGATCCCCATGTGAATATCTTTCTTGACCACGATTCCTTGCTCGCCCCATGACGAGTTCACGACCGGCACATCGCGAATGGCTTTCGTGGCGGCACGAATGACGAACGGCAGATAGGTCAGGGTGTGGTCCTGCCCTGAGCCTTGTCGTAAAGTCTCCCGGAATTTTGCGATGCTCGAAAAGTCAGCTTCAAAAAAGGTGGTGACATGGGCAGAGGTGTGTTTGCTTTTGACCATGCGATCCGCGATGGTTTTGCGCATCTGCGTGAAGGTCAGAAGCTCTTCGCCCATGGAAGGCTCACTGATCGCTGCGGGAACTTTAGCTTGAGCTCCGCTCTGCGCAATAAAGTCGAGCACGTCCTTTTTGGTCACCCTGCAGCCGATCCCGGTTCCTTTCACATGCGAGAGATCGATTCCATGTTCTCTCGCCAGCTGCCGAACGGCCGGAGAATGATGTTGTTCGCCTGTCGAATCAGGCTCCATAGGGCGGAGCACCACCCCGCCGACTCGATTAACGACTTCTGAAGGCGGCGCGCTATCGATGCGCGCCAGCAAGGTTCCGACAGGAACCGTCTCCCCCTCATGAACGATGATCTCGTTCAACCGGCCGGTGGCGGGCGAGGGAATTTCCAACGTCACCTTTTCGGTTTCTACTTCCAGGAGCGATTCGTCTTTTTGAACTGTTCCTCCGGCCGGAACAAGCCATCTCACGACTGTCCCTTCGGCGATACTCTCTCCAAGCTGAGGCATGATGATGTCGGTAGCCACTTTAACCTCGTGAAGCGTTAGGCACGAACCGTGAGGTGCAAATAATTACTCTTCTTCACGGCTCTTTTCTTAGCCCTTGCCCTGACGCCTTACGGTGAACTAGTACGCTGCCAACTTCCGCGCTGCTGAGACGATGTCGCTCGTTTTCGGGAGAAAAAACTCTTCCAGCGGCGTGCTGAACGGCACCGGCGTGTCCGGCGGCGCGATCCGCATAATCGGCCCGTCCAAACAGTCGAAACAGTCCTCCGCCAGCAACGCGGCAATCTCGGCCCCGATACCTCCGGTTTTGTTGTCCTCATGCAGGAGAATGGCTTTGCTGGTTTTGCGCACAGACGCATACATCGCTTCCTTGTCGAGCGGGATCAACGTGCGTAGGTCGACCACCTCCAGGTCGATCCCTTCATGAGCCAATATCTGAGCGGCTTCGAGCGCCAGATGCACCATTGCGCCGTAGGTGATGACCGAAATATCGTCGCCGACCCGCTTCACGTCGGCCTTTCCTAGTGGGACGACGAAATCTTCTTTGGGCAAGACGGATTTAATGCGTCGGTAGAGAAATTTGTGTTCGAAGTAGAGCACCGGATTGGGGTCGCGAATCGCCGCCTTCAGGAGCCCCTTGGCGTCGTATGGCGTGGACGGGGCGACCAACTTGAGTCCCGGGGAATGGAAGAACCAGCCTTCCGGACATTCAGAATGGAACGGCCCGCCATGCACGCCACCGCCGAACGGTGCGCGGATAACCATGGGCACCGCGGCTCCCCACCGGTAATGATTCTTGGCCGCCACCTCAGTGATCTGGTCGAAGGCGCAGGAGATAAAATCCGCGAACTGCATTTCCACGACCGGACGCAACCCCATGATGGCGGCGCCGATCGCCGCGCCGACAAACCCGGATTCGGCCAGCGGCGTATCGAGCACCCGCCACTCACCGTATTTTTGCAGAAAGCCTTCGGTGATCTTGAAGGCGCCTCCGTAGGTACCGATATCTTCGCCCATCAAGAATACCCGCTCATCCCTGGCCATTTCCTCGTCCAAGGCTTGCGAAATCGCCTCCAGGTAGGTGACTTCCTGCTGTTCCTGCATCGTGTCTGTCGTCATTGGATCGCTCCTTCCGAAGAAGCTCCGCATCGTCAACTAATGGCTGCCGGCGCTCTCCGCATAGACTCCCTCCAACACTTCCGGCCCTTCAGGCAGAGGGCTTTGCTCGGCAAATTCCAGACCGGCCTCGACTTCTTTCTTCACCCGTTCGGCTACTTCCCGGAAATACGACTCCTCGCCATAACCGAGTTGTTTGAGCTGCTGCTCGGCTTTCAGGATCGGATCTTTCATCTTCCACTCCTCCAGCAGCTCGCGCGGGACGTATTTGGCCGGGTCATGTTCGGAATGGCCGTGCATCCGCATCGTCTTGAATTCGAGAAAGGTCGGCCCGTCCCCTGTTCTGGCCCTCGCGATGGCATGTTTCGCTGCCAGATGAACCGCGGCCACGTCGTTGCCGTCCACGATTTCACCGGGCATGCCATAGGCTCTTGCCCGATCGACGACGTTGGCGACCGCCATCTGCAAACGAAGCGGCGTCGAGTAAGCATATTGGTTGTTGTTACAGAAAAACACGACAGGAAGTTTCCGCACCGCCGCGAAGTTCATCGCTTCGTGGAAGTCGCCCCTGCTGGATCCTCCATCACCGGTTCCCGTACAGACCACGCGAGATTCGCCTCGAATCTTGAATGCCAGAGCTGCTCCGGTTGCCACAGGCAGATTGTCGGCCAGATGACTGACGAATCCGAACACGCCCCGCTTGAGGTCTCCCATATGGACATTCCCGTCTTTTCCTTTGGTCGGCCCGGTCTTCTTTCCAAGATACTGCGCGAGGATCTCGCCGGTCGTGAAGCCTCGAATGAGAAACGCGCCCATGTCCCGGTGAAAGGGAGCGATGATATCGTCACGCTCAAGGGCGGAGGCATACCCGACGGCAATCGCTTCCATGCCGTAGCTGGTGTAGACTCCGCCGACGATACGTCCCTGCCGATAAAGCGCCGTGATCCTGTCCTCCAGCGCCCTGGTAAGCCGGAGGTAGTAGTACATCTGGCGTAGATCGTCTCGCTTGATCTCTTTGGCGATGACGGCAAGCTCCATGACAACCTCCAAGTCACCGGCTTACAGAGCCGGCATATCCTTCCATGACAGCAAGGGCTTGTCGGCTCTGCACAGAGGACAGTGAACCGGCTCCCACTGCGGCATGTCGAGATCCGTCGTGTAGTAGAAGGGATATTGCGCGATCAACTCGCTCATCAATGGGAATTGGCCGCTGTCGCGGCGGGCAAAGACCATCATTCCCGCCAACAGACCTCCATGGTCCGTGACGACTGTGCCGAGTTTGCTCACACAGTTGCCGCGCGTGGTCACATCGTTGAGCGCCACAAATCGTTCTCCGGATCCGATGGCACCGACCGCGATGTCCGTTCCTATCCTCCCCGTCTCACAGCTGTACGGCGTCAACGCCATGCTCAGTCCCATCGTGTCACGAAGCTCGGTCACGATCGCTTCCGCGAGCCGTTCCGCAGCCGAACTGGTCGCCACCAGTCCGGTTATTGGATGCTGTTGAAAGGTTTGCCTGATCCAGGCCGCCATATCTCGAGCTACCTTTCGGATCAGCTCCGGAAAACGCGCGATGGATTCGAACCGCAGATAGGTCGCCGTGTGATGGCCGGACACGACCTCCACATGGGTATCGAAGAAGATCGATCGAGAAAGCCGCAGAATATGCAGAACCTCCTCTTCCGTCAGATTCGTATGCAGACCGGCGCGGATAACGGCCTTCAACTTTGCATCGATCACCGGCCCTTCGTAGAGCATGCGATGCCGTTCCACCACCTCTGCGAGAGCCTGCTCAACCGTGCTGACCGGCATCTTCACCCCCTTGCGCGGCGCTCACGACCTGAGTCCTGAGCACTCCGATCGGCTCGATTTCCAACTCCACCACATCACCCGGCTTCAGATAACGATCCATTTCCAAGCCGCATCCGCCTCCCACCGTTCCCGAACCGAACACATCTCCCGGATAAATAGTTTCACCTCTCGACACATGCGCGATCATCTGGGGAAAAGACCAGTGGATGCTCCCGAATCTCCCTCGCGACCACTCTTCGCCGTTGACCCTCGCGATCATCGTCAAGGCACCGAGGTCCGCGACCTCATCGGGAGTCACGAGACAGGGGCCCAGCGCCGTCGCGAAGTCCTTGCCCTTCGCCGGACCCAGGCGGCAGGCCATTTCCTGGAATTGGATGTCGCGCGCGCTGAAGTCGTTCATGATCGTATAGCCGGCGATGTAGTCCGCTGCTTCCCGTTCTGAAACATCTTTTCCCCGGCACCCGATCACACAAGCGAGCTCCAGCTCGTAGTCCAACTTCGTCGTGTCGAGCGGCCATGGTAGAGCCTCGTCCGGCCCGATGATCGTGCGATGGTTCCCTTTGTAATAAACGGGAGCCTTGTACCACTCCGGCGGGATCGGTTGTCCCCGCTTCTTCGAAGTCGCCGCGATATGATCTTCGAACGCGATGAAATCCCGAAGCGACGGTGGATTGTGAAGGGGAGCGGCGAGTTGGACATCGGCGGCCGAATACAGGATCGTCTCACCGGAAGGTCCTTTCACTGAAGCGGGAAGCGCGGTCACGTAGTCTTTCGCGCGGCGTGCGGCTGCTATCGTGGAAGACCCTCCTTCGAGAAATTCCAACATGGTGGGCGGAACCTGTGCACCGGCTAAGCGATACGGTTGGGCTTCCTGTTGATCCGCCAACCAGCGCGCATAGGCCATGTTCAAATCCACGATCTGTTGCCGATGTATCGCACCCACTCTTGTGAAGGTCCCGACAGGAGTTTTGACTCGAAAACTGACGAATTTCATGGGCGGCTCCAACTCAATGCATAGTCCTTGATCTCCACCGTTTCCATTTCCGGTTGCACCGTGAAGGGAGCCTTGGACTCGACCATCACCGCCACTTCGCTGGTGTGAGTCTTCGCTTTGCCGGCTTGGACCGCTTGTGGTTGCGGTCCATGGTGAATGCCCTGCGGATGCAACGTGAGCATCCCCGGTTGAATCCCTGCGCGGCTGAAAAACTCTCCATCATGATAGAAGAGCACTTCGTCGTAGTCGGTATTTCGATGGTAAAAGGGAACTCGCAACGCCTCGGGATCGCTTTCCAATGGCCTCGGAACAAACGTGGAGATCAGACATCCGCCGGCTTGGAACGTTTGATGGACGCTCGGCGGCAGATGATAGCGGGGACTGACCACCGGCCGGAAATCCCGCACATTGAGCTTCGCGACCCAGAGATCGCCTTTCCACCCGGCGACATCCATGGGATAGAAGGGGTAGACCACTCGCGTCCAGTCGGCTTGACGCTTGATGTAGACTTCCCATGCCCGATCATTTGTTTCCACCGATTCCACAGTTTCAAGCTCGGGAGCCACCAGGACGCCTTTATCGAACAGCGCATGTTGCCCCAGCGCTCCTCGCTCGGGCACCGCCAGAGGATCGGGGGTCTCGACAATGAGAAAGAAAGAGGGTGCTCCCTCGACGTGAGTGCGATAGGTCGTGCCCTTAGGTACCACCACATAATCGCCCGGTTCATAAGGCAGCA
>CAYXKP010000180.1:4419-8684 GCA_964465695.1 uncultured Nitrospira sp. | reverse complement strand
GCTCGGACGACTCCAAGACATTCGCTTTGTCCACCGAGGTGACCTTCTTGCGCCGTTTCCGGGCCGCCTCGAACGCTACCTTGGCAATCCGCCGAACTTCTTCCGTCGAGTAAACTTCCGTATTGATTCCTCGCTCTTCGCCGTTCGGCAACTTTTCGATGCCTTTCGGCTTGCCGAAATAGATTCCGCCGGTGAGTTCTCGGATCACGAGGATATCGATCCCCTCGACCACTTCGCGCTTCAACGTGGACGCCTCCACCAAATTCGAATAGAGCTTGGCCGGCCTCAAGTTGGCGTAGAGCCCCAAGGCTTCCCGGATTCCGAGCAATGCCCGCTCCGGCCGCAGGCTATAATCTAAATTCTCCCAACGAGGCCCCCCGACGGCACCCAGCAAGACGGCATCGCTTTGCTTGGCAAGCGCCAATGTGTCTTTCGGCAGCGGTACCCCGAACTTGTCGATCGCCTGCCCCCCGATATCGGCTGCGGCAAACTCGAACGAATGCCCGCACCTCTCGGCAATGATCTTCAGTACCTTTACGGCTTCAGGAACGATTTCGCGCCCGACCCCGTCACCGGCCAGCACGGCAATCTTGGCCTTCACTGTGTCTCCTTTCGATGACTAGCAGGATGTTGAAAAGTCCTCCAGCGGCGTTCTCGCAAGACACAGCCGCCTCACCATCTCGGCGGCGTTCACAAACGTGCCGCGCTTTATTCAGCGCGGCGTGAACCTCAGAGGCTCAACGTACCAAACGCGTACGCATTGCCTCTTCGCTCGCTGCGGCCTTGCTGAAAGGCCTTTTTGAACATCCTGCAGGCAATTCTGATTCAGAAAGAGCTTCTTCAACAACTGCTATTCCAGTATCGTTTCATCTTCAATCCGCCAAGCCGGATCGACGAGACACAAGAATTCAACATCGGTCTCCCCGGTATTCTCGACACACTGCTGTGCCCCGGGAGGCACATAGATGGTCGTACCGGCTTCGATCAGCATGACGTCGTCGTCGATCGTGAAGTAGCCTCGCCCTGAGATGAAATAATAGACTTCCGACGAGGCCAAGACATGGCGCTTCGAGCGTTGACCGCACGGTAATATTCCGTGTGCAAGACTATAATTCAATTTGAGCTGATGCTTGGCAGGGTGAAAAATTTCCCGCAAGCGAGTATCGTCCCCGGCCAGAAACTCAGGGCGATCCGCCAGCGTCACCTTGAACACGGACAAGCCCTCTCAATCCCTTAGACCTCACGGAAGGTGAAACTGTACCGTGGAAATCCGCATCAAATCAAGTTCACCTTCTGCTCGCCTTGCGCCTGTTTCGTCGCCAGATAGGCGAGTTTGTTCAATGCACTCAGGTAGGCTCGGGCTGAAGCCGTGATGATATCGGTGTCGGCGCCGTGACCCGAGACTGTCCGCCCATCTTCCTGCACCCGTACCGACACTTCCCCCTGGGCATCTGTCCCGCCGGTGATGGCCTTCACGACATACATCAAGAGCTTACTCTTCGTTTGCGTGATCGCCGCAATGGTACGATAGACGGCATCCACCGGCCCATCACCAGTCCCGGTTTGAGCGATGGGTTTTCCGTCGATCTCCAGTTCGACCGTGGCAGTGGGGACCCGATCGGTTCCGCTCGAAACGTGAAACGACTTCAACGTAATCCGGTCGGCCATCTTCGACAACTCTTCGGAGACAATGACTTCGAGATCTTCCTCGAAAATCTCTTTCTTTTGATCGGCCAGTTTTTTGAATCTCTCGAAAGCATGGTTGACTTCCGCCTCGCCGAGCTTATACCCCAATTCTTCCAAACGCTGCCGGAAGGCGTGACGCCCGGACAACTTGCCCATTACCATCCGGCTCTCGACTAATCCGATCGATTCCGGGCGCATGATTTCATAGGTCGTCTTCTCTTTGAGCAAGCCATCTTGGTGAATGCCCGACGTGTGGGCGAAGGCGTTCGCCCCCACGATTGCCTTATTCGGCTGCACCACCATCCCTGTGATTTTGCTGACCAACCGGCTGGTCTTCGCAATCTCTTCGGTTCGAATGTTGGTATCCGCTTGATAGAAATCGGTCCTGGTGCGGAGTCCCATGACGATCTCTTCCAAGGACGTATTACCTGCGCGCTCTCCGATACCGTTGATCGTACATTCCACCTGGCCGGCCCCGTTTATAATCGCCGACAAACTGTTCGCCACCGCGACACCCAGATCGTTGTGACAATGGACCGAAATCACGGCTTGTTCGGCATTGGGGACCTTGTCGCAAATACCTTTGATCAGTGCGCCGAACTCTTGTGGAACCGCATACCCGACCGTGTCAGGGATGTTCACGGTACCGGCTCCGGCAGCAATGACCGCCTCGATGACTTCGTAGAGAAACGAAGGATCCGATCGGCTCGCATCCATCGGTGAAAATTCCACGTCATCGACATAGCTCCGTGCCCGCCGGACCATCTCCACGGCGCGCTGTTTAGCTTGTTCCCGCGTCATCCGAAACTGGTGCTTCAGGTGAATATCGGACGTAGAAAGAAACGTATGGATGCGGACCTTGGGCGCGCCTTTCAAGGCTTCCCAGGCTCGATCGATGTCTTCGGGACGGGCTCGAGCCAGACTGCAGATCGTCGGCCCTTCGACTTCCTGTGCGATGCGCCGCACCGCTTCAAAGTCTCCGGGAGAACTATAGGCAAAACCCGCTTCAATGATATCGACCCCGAGCCGGGCCAGTTGTTTGGCCACCATGACCTTCTCTTCCACGTTCATACTGGCACCGGGTGATTGCTCACCGTCTCTCAAGGTCGTATCGAAAATTCTGATCATGCGCGCCATGGTGTCACCTCTTTTCCTGTACGAGATCGCTCAAAATGTCTCTCCAGCAAGGCCCGCAGGGAGCGGGACAACTGAGGGCGTACCCTCAGAGGTACGTCGCAGGGAGGCACGCGACTGAGAACGCCGCTGGGAGGCATTTTCAGCGAGCTTAAAATAGAAAAGCCTTCATCCCTTAGGACCCAGGGACGAAGGCTTGACGCACTCCGTGGTACCACCCTGATTTAGCCTGAAGACACACCGGTCATCAGACCCTTCATTCTGCCCCTTACGGAGGCAAGACGGAATCTCCTACTTCACGTTCGGAGATTCGGCTCGGAGGCGAGTTCGGCGACGTCTAGGCTGGTTTGCACCACCCACCAGCTCTCTCCAGCATCTGCATCGCCCTAATTTCTAGACGGCTCGCGTACTACTCCTCGTCTTCGCCGCTCACAACCCTACCGTTCCTCCCATTGTCGTCCGCCGGTTATGAGTTCGATTCGATCGGCGGAGATTCTACCTTTCCGATACCCTTTTTCCCGGCGGCCGGAGCAATCAGTGAAAAAACTTTTTCGACCGGACCCATCAACGCATAGCCGGCGAAGATGACAAATAACATAACCGCCGGCCAGGCTGCCACCATCATCAGCGTCAGAATACCCCAGACCAGGTAGGTAATCTGCCGGTGACCCTTGAATTTCAGTTCTTTAAAACTGCGATATTTGATCGTACTGACCATCAAGAACGAAAGCGCCAACGTCATGAGCAGTACCACGATGGGCCTGACGTCCCCTCCCATCTTGAGGAGATAATGATCGAAAACCACCAGGGACGCCACCACGCCGGCAGCGGCTGGAATAGCGAGGCCGGTAAAGTACTTCCCGTCTGACAGCGCAACGGTGGAGTTGAATCGTGCCAACCGCACCGCTCCCATGGCGACGTAGGCGAACATCACCGCCACGCCGAACGTACCCTGTCCGCTCAACGCCCAGGAGTAGATCAACAGACCCGGTGCGACGCCGAACGAGACCACATCGGACAGCGAGTCATACTCCAACCCGAACTGACTCGTACTGTTGGTCAATCTGGCCGACTTTCCGTCCAGGACATCAAATATCATCGCGACGAGAATCGCGATGGCCGCTTCTACATAGTTGGCGTTGAAGACGGACAAGATCGCAAACACCCCGCAAAATAGGTTGCCGGTCGTGAAGAGGTTCGGGATAAGATGCATGGCGGCTTTCCGCCGCTTCCCTTCTTTTCCAAACGAACTTTTGAATCCTGTCGTTTTCATGGCAACTCTCCCAGGACGGTTTCACCACCCTTGACCCGTTCACCAACGACCACGCGGAGTTTTGTGCCCATCGGAAGAAAAGTATCCATGCGCGATCCGAAACGGATCAATCCATATCGTTCACCCCGGATGGCTCGATCTCGCGGCGAGATCCAACAGACAATGCGTCGTG
>CAYXKP010000180.1:0-4409 GCA_964465695.1 uncultured Nitrospira sp. | reverse complement strand
ATCCAGCCACTTGCACACACAGAACCTTCATGCCTTCATGCGTCTTGATCATCATGGCATTCTGTTCGTTCCTCAACGTGGCCTCCGGCTTGCTGGCGACCAAAAATAGACCCGGTTGATATTGTACATCTTCAACCATTCCGTCACAGGGCACCCTGTTGATGTGGACATCGAAGACATTCAAAAAGATCGTGAGTCTGATGCTACGCTCTTTCAGGTAACGGGGCTCAAATTCCTCCTCGACGGCAATCACCTTCCCATCGCCGGGTGCCACCACGAGCTTTGGACCTTGCGGGACAATTCGTGCCGGATTCCGAAAAAACCAGACACAAAACAACGTCGCAACGGCACCGACACACGCGACGATTGGCCAACCCAGCCAGCCGGTCAACAGTGTAACCCCGGCAGGAACCGCGATGAAGGGAATTCCTTCTTTGGCAAAGGGAACGCCGACTGCACGATCCGCCATCTATGGCAACCTCAGTTTTTCGTCTTGTCGACGAGCTGATCTTTTTTGAGCCACGGCATCATCCCCCGCAGCTTGGCTCCGACGGCTTCGATGGGATGGGCCTCGCCTTTGGCAAGGAGGGCATTGTAGACCGGTCGATTGGCTTGATTCTCCAACACCCATTCTTTGGCAAACCGTCCGGTCTGTATTTCTTCCAGAATCTTCTTCATCTCTTGCTTCGTCTGTTCAGTCACCACACGCGGGCCTCTGGTCACATCACCGTATTTCGCCGTCGTGCTGATCGAGTAGCGCATGTTGGCAATGCCGCCTTGATAAATCAAATCCACGATGAGCTTGACCTCGTGCAGGCACTCGAAGTAAGCCATCTCCGGCGAGTACCCGGCCTCGACCAGGGTTTCGTATCCGGCCTGAATCAACGACGTCAGTCCTCCGCACAGCACGGCTTGTTCGCCGAAGAGATCGGTCTCGGTTTCTTCGCGAAAATTCGTCTCAATGACGCCCGCACGCCCGCCACCAATCGCACTTGCATAGGCCAAACCCACATGTCTCGTAACGCCGCTGGGGTCCTGATGGATGGCCAGCAGGCACGGCACCCCACTGCCCTTCGTATACTCGGAACGAACGAGATGTCCCGGGCCCTTCGGGGCGACCATGAAGACATTGATGGAGGCCGGCGGCACAATCTGCCCAAAGTGAATGTTGAACCCATGACCGAATGCCAAATAGGATCCAGCCTTAAGATTGGGCGCAACCTCCTGCCGATAGATCGCCGCTTGGGCCTCATCGGGCGCCAGAATCATCACGATATCGGACGTCTTGACGGCATCGGCGACGGGCATGACCTTCAGTCCGCTCTGCTCGGCTTTTTTCCACGAGGCGCCCTCACGCAACCCGATGACGACCGACACGCCGCTTTCTTTCAGATTCAGCGCATGGGCATGGCCCTGACTTCCGTAGCCGATCACGGCCACGGTCTTGTTTCGGATCTGCTGAATATCGGCATCCTTGTCATAGTAAATTTTCATGACCGACCCTTTCCTTCATCAGTATATAGCAAAAAAATTGAGCGTGTAGCAGGACGCTAGTCGCGGGCGACCTTTTTTGCCTGAATCGCTGCAGGACGCACCGGTTCCCGTGCGACGGCCACCCGACCGGTGCGGACCAAGTCTTTGATCCCAAGCGGTTGGAGCAAATTGATGATGGCTTCAATCTTCTTGGGATCGCCGGATACTTCGATGGTGTAGGTGCTGGGCGTCGAATCGATCACGTTCGCGCGAAAGATATCCACGATTCTGAGCGCCTCGGCTCGATCCGCATCCTTCGTATGGACTTTGATGATCGCCGTCTCGCGTGAAACAAATTCCGTTTCGTTCAAGTCCACGACCTTGATGACGTCGATCAGTTTATTCAGCTGCTTCACGATCTGCTCGATGATCCGCTCATCACCCGACGTCACAATCGTCATCTGTGACATGGACGGATCGAGCGTCGGAGCGACCGACAGACTTTCGATATTGAACCCACGGCCGCTGAACAATCCTGCGACACGTGACAAGACCCCGAACTTATTTTCAACGGTCACTGAAATAATATGTTCCATCTGGTCTCGAAGAGCCTATGGCCCATGCGCTCTCACTCCTATGCCGTCAAAACCGTATCCTTATCTTCCGGCGTGGTCCTTGCCGCACCGGATTGTTTCTTCTTCAACTCAGGCGGATCCTCCAGGATCATTTCATGGTTGCAGCCGCCGGCCGGGATCATCGGATAGCAATTCTCATAAGGGTGCGTCGGCACATCCACGATGACGGGTTTGTCCGTCGCCAAGGCTTCTTTCAGGACGGCATCAAGATCGCCGATCGTTTTCACCCGCAACCCCACCGCTCCATAGGCATCCGCCAGTTTGACGAAATCCGGAGTGGTATCCAGATAACTGGAGGCATAGCGGCCTTCGTAGAAGAGGTCCTGCCATTGTCGGACCATGCCGTGAAATCCATTGTTCAAGATGACGATCTTTACCGGCAACTTGTTCACGACCGCCGTGGCCATTTCCTGCATGTTCATCTGCACACTGCCGTCTCCTGCAATGCAGAGCACCAGGCGGTCCCGAAAAGCGGCCTGGGCGCCCATCGCCGCGGGAAACCCAAACCCCATCGTGCCGAGTCCGCCTGACGTGAGCCACCGGTTCGGCTTTGCCAGCTTGAAATACTGTGCCGCCCACATTTGGTGTTGTCCGACGTCCGTTGAGACGATGGGGTCCCGGTCCTTAGTCAATTCATACAGGCGCTTAACCACCTGTTGTGGCTTGATCGGCCCGTCCTTCTCTTGGTGATACGTCAACGGATGGGCCTGTTCCCATTCTCGGATTTGATCCCACCAGGGCTTCCGAAGGTCTTTCTGCTCCCCATTGACCGTCGCACGCAAGATCTGATTCAACTCCCGGAGCACCGTCTTACAGTCTCCGACGATCGGGATGTCGACATGGATATTTTTCCTGATGGAGGTCGGGTCGATATCGACGTGAATGACTTTCGCATAGGGACAGAACTCCGATACTTTCCCCGTCACCCGGTCGTCGAACCGCGCGCCGATGGCGATCACCAGATCTGAATAATGCATGGCCATGTTGGCTTGATAGGTTCCATGCATCCCCAACATGCCCAGGGACAGCGCATGCTCTCCAGGAAACGCGCCGAGTCCCATCAACGTCATATCCACCGGAATTTGGGTCATCTCGGCCAGTTCAAGCAGCTCCTGGGAGGCCCCTGAGAAGATGACCCCGCCACCGACATAGAGAATCGGCTTCTTGGCCTTCATGATCGCTTCGGCTGCCTGTTTGATCTGCCATTTATTCCCCTCGTACGTGGGGTTGTACCCGCGGATCGAGACAGAGTTCGGATAGGTGAACTCTGCTTTGGCCATCGACACATCTTTCGGGATATCCACCAAGACAGGACCCGGTCGGCCGGTCGTCGCGATATAAAATGCCTCTTTGATCGTTGCGGCCAAGTCGTTCACGTCTTTGACGAGAAAATTGTACTTCGTGCAGGGTCGGCTTAAACCGACGTTGTCGGCCTCCTGGAAGGCGTCGTTCCCGATTAAACTGGTCGGAACTTGGCCGCTGAAACAGACGACCGGGACAGAATCCATGTACGCATCCGCCAATGCCGTAATGACGTTGGTCATGCCGGGGCCGGAGGTGACCAGACACACGCCGGCCTTTCCAGTCGCCTTCGCATATCCTTCCGCCATATGGCCCGCGCCCTGTTCATGGCGTGTCAAAATCACTTCAACATCTTTCTGCTGGTGGAGCATATCGAAAATCTTCAAGACGACCCCGCCGGGAAGCGCGAAGATCGTCTTCACTCCTTCCCGCTTCAGGCATTCGATGAAGATTTCAGCACCGGTGAGTTTCATGGCCCCCTCCCTCCAACCGCATGCAAAAAGGTCTGCAGACAGTAAGACCTTAAAATGGTACTCCTAACGAAGCACGCATCATCGTGCAGAAATGTCTGTGAAATCAAGGGGAAAGATTTCGGATCCTAGCATTCTCATGTAAGGACCGTCAATACAACCCTTTTCACAAGCCGAAGAGTGACGTGGATGAAGCTCTCAAGCTACGTGGGCGTTCACTCGATGAAGAGCGTGGATGGAAAACCTATAAGCCGGATTCTGTCCCGCAAAGAAGTTTCCCTCTTTGCCTGGATGACCATTTCTCTGGGATTCGAGTTGCCTCGAACCTCAAGCGACCTACCCGAAGACCTCGACCGGGCCAGTCGGTGCGCAGAACCCCATGGAGGCCCGCACATGTCTTCCTATTTGGCCTTGCACCGGGCGACGCTTACCGTGCCGGTGATGTCACCACCACCGCGGTGGGCTCTTACCCCACCGTTTCACCCTTACCTGAGCCGCAGCGACCAGATGGGATCCCATCGCCTTGGCC
>CAYXKP010000179.1:5238-8690 GCA_964465695.1 uncultured Nitrospira sp. | reverse complement strand
CGATGACCGTTACTTGTGCATTGCGATACCCATACGCCGTTCCTAGTTCAAGCGCATGGTCCCATGCTCGTCTGGCCGCAAGGAGCATGTCGGGAGGACAATGCTCGGGGCGGATTCCCGCCGGGGCGATCGTGAGGCCTTCATATTCCACATGCGGCGCCTGGTACGCGGCCCGACGGTGATTGCGGATGACCCGCAACATGTGCTCCCGATTTTTAGCGTACCCGGGGAAGGGCGAGAGTTCGGCCGACATTTCAGCCGAGGTTCCGTACGCTTCCCCGGTCATGATGGCCGTGATGGCTCCACAAATCGCCAGGGCCTTGGGCGAATCATACGGAATCCCTTGTCGCATGAGCACGGTCCCCAAATTCGCATAACCCAACCCGAGCGTCCGGAACTGATAGCTCTTTTCGGCGATGGGGCGGCTCGGAAAGGAAGCCATCAACACGCTGATCTCTAACGCGATCGTCCACAGTCGAACGGCATGACGAAAATGTTCCAGCTCGAATTGCCCATCGGCTGTATAGAACTTCGTGAGATTAAGGGAAGCCAGATTGCAGGCCGTATCATCCAAAAACATATATTCGGAACAGGGATTTGACGCGTTGATGCGTCCGTCTTCCGGACAGGTATGCCATTCGTTGATGGTGGTGTCGTACTGCGTCCCGGGATCGGCGCAAATCCACGCCGCCCATGCGATCCGGTCCCACAGCTCCCGCGCTTTGATGGTCTTACAAACCTTGCCGTTTGTACGGCGCTTGAGTTGCCAGTCGCCGTCCGCTTCAAGTGCGGCAAAAAACTCATTGGGGATTCTGACGCTGTTGTTGGAGTTTTGACCGGAGACGGTCTGATAGGCCTTTCCATCCCAATTCGTATCATATTCGTGAAACACAAAATGCGTGAAGCCTTGTTGTGCATAGGAGAACATGCGTTGGATATAGGCCTCGGGCACCATGTCGCGACGGGCCAACATCAGGGCTTCCCGTAAGACCGGATTCGTCTTCTGATCGAGGTCCAGCCTGAGTACGCCCTCACTGTCGACCGTATGGCAAGCTTTCAGCACGGCGTTGAGGCGCTGCGCACAAATCTTCGAACCGGTCACCATCGCCGCGACTTTTTGCTCTTCGATGACCTTCCAATCGATGAATTCTTCGATATCCGGATGGTCGAGGTCCAAACAGACCATCTTGGCGGCGCGGCGCGTCGTCCCTCCGGACTTGATCGCTCCGGCCGCTCGATCCCCGATCTTAAGAAAGGACATAAGGCCAGAAGACCTTCCCCCGCCGGAAAGCCCTTCGCCATCCCCTCGCAGTTTCGAAAAATTCGTCCCTGTCCCGGAACCATACTTGAACAACCGTGCTTCCCGTACCCAAAGGTCCATGATCCCGTTTTCGTTCACCAGATCATCCTCGATCGATTGAATGAAACAGGCATGAGGTTGAGGATGTTCGAAGGCATTCGTGGCTTTCACCACTTCGCGGGTGTGGGGATCGACATAATAATGCCCTTGGGCCGGCCCCGATAATCCATAAGCGTAATGAAGGCCTGTGTTGAACCATTGGGGAGAATTCGGCGCGGCCATTTGGTGCGCCAGCATGTAGCACATCTCATCGTGAAACGACTCGGCGTCTTCCGGCGTCTTGAAATATCCATAGGACTTTCCCCAGTGGGTCCAGCACCCGGCCATGCGCTCGAAGACTTGACGGGCATCTCGCTCACCACCCAACACCGGCTTGCCGTCCGGGCCGATGACCGGCTGCCCATTCTGATCGCGCTGCGGAACTCCGGCCTTTCGAAAATACTTCTGAGCCAATATGTCAATGGCTAGCTGCGACCATGTTTCAGGAACGTCGATATTGTCGAGCTTGAATACGGTGGATCCGTCAGGATTCCGAATCTCCGACGAACGCTTCACGAACGTGATCCCCTCGTAGGGATTCTGGCCGCGACGGGTAAATCTTCGTTCAATTTTCACGGTGGGCCTCCTAAGAGAGGATAAGGATTGTGGCTAATGCCTCGGTTACGGCTTTATCCAAGGTATGTGTGCTCGATTAATTAATTGGCATTGGCGTCGGCCTCTACATATAGCTATCATATATTTTTGTCAACACCAAGTATTGTGGATCTTTGGGGAAATAGAGGAAAGATTGTGGATAGTCGCAAGGCGAATCTCACAGCCGATTCTGGTCCTATATCAACGTGGTTATCCACAGAAAAATCAATCGAATCGAGTCCCCTCCAAATTACCCTGGCCCTTTTTCTTTTTAAAAGGCCATTCGCCCGATTTTCAACGTCGCCTCCTCGACGCCCTGAAGGGGAATGAACCGACCGCCGAGCCCGAGCACGACGACCTTCGTATCCGCCACCTGTGTTTCATACTGACTGAGAACCCCCCAGTTGTGTCGCTCCGTATTCGGCCGAACGATCGATTCGAGAAGCTTCCTGCTTTGTGACTGAAACACCTCCCGAATGAATTGTTGTTCTCGAGTCGGTGTACCCCGGTCCATTCGCTCTATCGCTTTGCTCAGTTCCAGTTCAATGAAACGCAAATAGTCGTCCATAGTTGGATTCGATAATGCCAGACCCACCGCCCCGGCCAGTGCAACGACTATCACGCTCAAGCGAAGAAGGCTCATGACGTTTTAACGGAGACTTTTGTCTTCGGCATCACTCAACGGGCTTAATTTGACAAACCACGGTCGGCCAATTAGCTTAGTCCGAATTCCGTCTACATACATCATAGAATCTGGAGGAGGCCATGTTCGTCTGGAGCAAAAAACTCGTCGCGGGTCTGTTGAGCGCATTCATTCTGCTGTTAGGAATCTTTCTTCTCCAAGGCCCTTCGGAGAGCACGAGTGTCCTCAAGATTCACACCACTCAGTGGATCATCTTGAACTATGCCTGCCTGCTGGTCTGGCTCTTCGTCTGGATGATCGACCAAGCGCGAGTGCGCGGTAAAAATGTCTGGCTCTGGCTTGTTCCATTCATCCTTGCTCCGCTTCCCACGCTCATGATCTTCGTCCTCTTCCTTCAACGACGTTTATCATAGTCAGTTTGAAGTCGGTGACGCAGTCGGTTGAATGACTGAATGTACGGCAGCCTTCTGCTCCGGCTCGATGGAACGTCGGATGCGCCAGACCGCCCAGAGGCCCGGTAAAGCCACCACCACGGTCAGGACAAAAAACTGTGTCCATCCGACGAGAGCCACGACATCGGCCGATGGGCGCCCGGCAAAGACCCGTCCTAAAGCCTCCAACGAAGACAGCAGCGCAAATTGAGTGGCCGTATACCGTGGATCACAGAGCGACATAACCAAGGCTACAAACGCTGCCGTGCCCATGCCTCCCGTCACGTTTTCAATTACGACTGCCGCCGTCAGCATACCCGAGCTCTTACCGATTACCGACAGTACGACGAATCCCAAATTTGAAACAGCTTGCAAGACCCCGAAG
>CAYXKP010000179.1:0-5228 GCA_964465695.1 uncultured Nitrospira sp. | reverse complement strand
CATCAAGAGTCCGCCGACAAAGGCGCCCAGCAATGTTGCAAAAATCCCAAGCCCCTTCACGGCGCCGACCTCCGTGGCGGAAAATCCCAACCCGCCGATCAGAAAGGCAGTCTGGAGCGCAGAAGCAAAGGCATCTCCAAGTTTGTAGAGTACGATCACAGCCAGAAACCCCCATGCCGTGGGTCTGGAGAAGAATTCCGCCAGCGGCGCCCCGACGGCTTCTTTGAGACTCTTTGGAGCATTGGCAACGACCGTTGGATCAGGGCTAGCCACGGTGATAACCACCCCCGCGACCATGATGGCCGCCATCGCCAGATAGGTCATCTGCCAACCAATATAATCGGCAAGCGCCAGTGCGCCGGCTCCTGAGGCCAAGAGAGCAATCCGATAGCCATTGACCCACACGGCCGCACCCAATCCTCGCTCATGAGGGTGGAGCGTGTCCGTTCGGTAGGCATCGAAAACAATGTCTAGGGACGCGGCCAGAAACGCGACTAACAGGGCATAAGCCGCCAACCATCCTGGATGAATCTTGGGATTAGTGAGCGCCATCAGCCCAAGCGCGATTGCCACACAGAGCTGTGTCAACACCATCCATCCGCGACGCCGACCCAGCCAAGGCGGAACTACTCGATCCATCACCGGAGCCCAGAGGAACTTGAGCGTATAGGGAAGACCGACCAGCGTGAAAATACCGATGGTCTTGAGATCGACGCCTTCGACCGTCAGCCAGGCCTGTAAGGTCCCGGAAGTGAGCGCGAGCGGAAGGCCGGATACAAATCCCAAGGGCAACATCACGAGGATGCGCCGATTCATGAGACTGGCCAGATCGAAGGCTCCTTGCTTCACAGAGACTCTCTCGAATGCAGGTAAGCCGATCCAGTCGAATTACGCATCATACCGGAGCGTGTCCGTTGCAAGGCAGAATACCATCGCCTTCCGCCACGGCTCAGCAGAATCATAAAACACGGATACGGAAGGGCTTCACTGGATAGTGCAGAGGCTAACAGGGTTGTCCGTTGAACGCACAGGGTTTATATCGCGAGATATCGAAGTCGGTATTTTCCTGATAGACCTTCTCGTTGCCGTTGACGCCGTCCTGTTCCGGGTCGTTCCACATCGTGTGGTTCCACCAGTAGAACAGCGGTTGGGTTTCGGTCTGGTACACGGGATTCCCGTAGCTGCTGCGGGAGTACTCCTGAACCAACCGGCCAGTCACGTAGTCAATCTCGCCGTTTCCGCGAAGGGAATACAACATGATAAAGAGGCGGGCTTCGTGGTCATACAGTTCATCGACACGAGTATTGAGATCTGGCTCCACAGGAAGCGCATCTGCGCTCCAGACCATCACCTGAGGGTTCCAGAGCAGGCCAACAAGAACCAGGATAAGAGGTAGCAGACGCATCATCTTTCTCTTACCATGATGGCTCGGACTGGGCCCCCTCTCATCTTCCCGGCAGGGTCAGGATCAATAGCCGTCGGCCTTGTCCTCAACCAGCCTTGCCGGAACACGCTTGGCCTCCCTATAATGCCAAGGCTATGGCGACAACACGCGCATCTTTACATACGCTCGGCTGTCGGCTGAATCAAGCCGAAACCTCCATTCTCGGCGAAGGACTGAAGCGCAAAGGATTTGAGCTGGTCGAGTTCGGACAACCGACCGACCTCCTGGTGCTCAACACCTGCGCCGTGACGGAAGACGCCGAACGAACGTCGCGCTATGTGATTCGTAAGACGTTGAAACATTCTCCCCATGCTTTTGTCGCCGTGACAGGGTGCTATGCTCAAACGGGAATGGAGACCC
This sequence comes from uncultured Nitrospira sp., assembly GCA_964465695.1. Taxonomy (GTDB): domain Bacteria; phylum Nitrospirota; class Nitrospiria; order Nitrospirales; family Nitrospiraceae; genus Nitrospira_D. Next base: position 3,424 of record CAYXKP010000179.1, on the reverse strand, counting down.
TTAAGCAACAAGCAGGGATCGATCTCATCGTCGGTCACCAATTCAAACTCGATCTACCGGCCTACATTCCTCCTGCCCACGAGCTACGGAAACGATCTATCGCCGAAGTGCACCACACGAAAACGATGTCGCGCGGCGACTTTGACCTCCCGCAGTTTGCCGAACCCGACTCTACCCGTGCGCTGCTCAAGATACAGGACGGCTGCAGCGCGATGTGTAGCTTCTGCATTATCCCTTTTGCGAGGGGGCATGAGCGCAGCAGAGCACTTGACGACATTCTTCGTGAAGTCGAGCACCTGAGAGAGCGGGGTTATCTCGAGATCGTCCTGACCGGAGTGAATATCGGTCAATATGCTCACCAAGGGTGGGACTTCTGTTCGTTGCTTCGCCGGCTCGATGACATACCCGATCTCCAACGCATCCGTATCTCTTCAATTGAACCGACCACGGTCAGCGACGAATTGCTTGACCTCATTGCCTCGTCGAAGAAATTCTGTCCCTATCTCCATATTCCGTTGCAAAGCGGAGACGATCAGCTTTTGCAAGCCATGAATCGTCGCCATACGAGCAAAGCTTATCGCAAGCTGATTGAAACTGCCGTCTCGAAGATTCAAGACCTCGGACTCGGAACCGATCTCATGGTTGGGTTTCCCGGCGAGACTGAAGCGGCATTCCGGAATACCCTCGCCATCGCCACGGATCTTCCCTTTTCCTATCTGCATGTGTTTCCTTACTCCCCGCGCCCCGGCACGGCTGCACTTCGCATGAAACCACGGGTTGCTCCAGCCACGATGAAAAAACGGACCAAAACGCTATTGGACTTGGATTGTGCCAAGCGGCTCGCCTTTCACAACAAGCAAATCGGGAGGACGGTCCCGGTCCTGTTCGAGAACGGGATTCATGAGATCTATCGCTTCGGTACTACCCCAAACTTTACAAGAGTGGCGGTGACCGACTCTACGGATCTTCGGAACCGAATCCTGCCGGTGACAATCACCGCCGCAAGCGAACGTTGGTCATTCGGGCATATCGCTGCCGCCAGCCCCATGAATTCTGCGATGGTCCTGCTATGAGCTTGAAAATTCTTCCTTACGTTCACATTGAGACCTTTGGCTGCCAGATGAATGAGTCCGATAGCGAACTCGTTCGTTCCATGCTGAAGCAACAAGGTTTCGTCTTCACGGAAGACCGCGAACGTGCCGACGTCGTGTTGGTCAATACTTGCGCCATCAGAGAGAACGCACACAACAAGATTTATGCCCATCTCTCCGAGTTGAAGGCACTAAAAAAACAGCGCCCGCTCGTCGTGGGCGTCCTGGGCTGCATGGCCCAGAACTTAAAGAGCGACCTGGCGGACAAGGCACCGATCATTGATGTCTTGGCTGGCCCGGATTCATACCGACAGCTTCCTTCGTTGCTGACCACCGCGCTGGAAGCTCAAGAACAAGGACTTTCGCAGAAGGGGTTTGCGCTCGATCTCTCGGAGTACGAAACCTATGAAGGGATCCTGCCCGACCGTGACAGCGGGGTCAATGCGTGGATCACCGTCATGCGAGGCTGCGATAATTTTTGCTCATTCTGTGTCGTCCCCTATACCAGGGGACGTGAACGATCGCGTGATCCGGAGTCTATCCTATCCGAAGCGCGTGACACTGCCGCCCGTGGGTTCAAGCAAATCACGTTACTCGGGCAGAACGTCAACTCCTACCTCCATGGAACCTGGGACTTCGCCCGATTGATCACCGCCGTCGCCGACACGCCGGGCATCGATCGTGTACGGTTTACCTCTCCGCATCCCAAAGATTTTCCTCCCGCGTTGATCGAGGCGATCGCCGTACACCCGAAAGTCTGCAAGCACATCCATCTGCCGCTCCAAGCAGGGAGCGATCGGATCCTCGAACTAATGGGGCGGAACTATACGGGAGACGAATACCTGGCGTTGGTTGATCGCATCCGGCACACCCTCCCGGACGTCGTCCTGACCACGGATATCATCTGTGGGTTCTGTTCTGAGTCCGATGGCGAATTTCATGCCACCTGTCGCCTAGTGGAGCAAGTCCGGTTCGATTCGGCCTATATCTTCAAATATTCGGAGCGGAAGAATACGATCGCGGCGAGAAAGTATACCGACGATGTGCCGGACCAGGTGAAGGGCCAGCGGGTGTCCACGCTGGTCGAAATTCAACGTGCGATCACCGCTGAACGCAACCGCCGGTACATCGGCAAGGCTGTTACGGTGTTGGTCGAAGGCGATGCAACCCGTTCTTCTACACAAGGAATGGGGAAAACGGACGGTAATGTCACGGTAGTTTGGGATAAAGTGACCGGCCACTCCGAGCCCGGCACAATGATGACTAAACGCATCTTCGATGCGTCGGCCGCAACCCTTTACGGAGAATAACCGTCACAAGAGCAGTCGAAGTATCCTTTCTGAGACACCTGTCTTAAGCCTTGGGAACAATTCTGCACTCCCGCCGGTTGAAATGAACATTTCTGACCAACTCTGTCCGCATCTTGGCAGTCCTCCGGCCCTTCTTTTCGTATTCGCCGTGCTTTAAGACCATATATCCACCTAGACCGGCTCTCGATTGCCTAGATCTTTCTTTCAGCACAATAATTCATGACCTAAACCCACGATTCTCAAACACCTCATACGATCTTCTTTTGTGTTTTGTCACCAGTCCCGACCTTCTGACATTGCACTCCATTGAGAACGTCTTCCTGGCCTTAAGAGACAGTACAACCTGTACTACAAAATGAAAGGCATGGACCTTGCTTTGATTCCGGCGTCCATCGGCAATAGAGAATTTCGCTTATTGTTATGAAGTCTGCCGGCTCCAGCTCAAAGTCCAACCAAAACCCTTCCGACTCCGGCATCACACTCGAAACCATCATTTCGGTCGGGGTAGTCGGATGGTTGGCGATCGGCATGATACTGATGGCCTTAGGGATCTGGTAGTTTCAACGTTGAACCACCCCAAAATGATCCTAATCGTCAAATAGCAAGAACGGCCGCCTCGGCCGCAAGACCACATATGAGGAGATTCCCTATGCATGCATATTTCAATGTACGCAGTTCACGATATGTCGGTGCATTGATGTCCCTGAGCCTGATCGTGGCCGGGTGCTCGATGTTTTCAGAAGAGACAAAGGTCCACAAAAATGCGAAAGGATCGGTCTATCTCAAGGAAATCGCCGATTGGTCATTTGAAGCCAGCCATCCCGCCGCTATCGATCAGATGACGATGTTGAAAATAATCAAAGGCGTTGTGACGGACGAGGTTCAAAAAATGCCAGGCAACATGCCCGCCAGTGGCAGCAAGCCGATGAGAGTGTTCAGCGATGAAGACGCCGAGTTTCTTGCTCCCCTGCTAGCCCAAAGCTTATCGCAAGCGAAACCGGAGCAGATTGTCGGTTTCAAGGT
>CAYXKP010000178.1:0-8696 GCA_964465695.1 uncultured Nitrospira sp. | reverse complement strand
GCTTCACCGCCGATTCCGGCCATACTGCTGGTGACGGCGCCGGCTCCAAAAATCAATACTGGGACGTAAAGTGGAAGCACCAGGAGGGCAACCAGCAGACCACTCCCGCGCACGCCAAGTACTAAAGCGGCGCCGATCGAACCAATCATACTCAACGTCGGCGTCCCAAGCAAGAGCGACATGACGAGCACGACCAATGCTTCCCCGCTCAAACCGAATTGAAGACCGAGGAGAGGAGAAAGCAGCACCACCGGCAGGCCGGAGATCAACCAATGCGCCAGGACCTTTCCCGTTACCAAGACCGCCAGGGGCTGGGGAACGAGAAGCATCTGTTCGAGGGCACCATCCACATAATCCGCGGTAAACACGCGCCCCAACGACAAGAGACAGGCCAACAAGGCCGCCACCCACAACACTCCGGCACCGATCGTCCTCAAGACGGCCGGCTCCGGCCCGACGCCCAATGGGAACAAGCTGACCACAATGACCAAAAAAAAGACCGACATCGCCGCGTCCGAACGACGCCGCATCGCCAACAACAGATCACGCCGGATGATTCCACTCACGGCCTCCCACATGTTGGAGCCGCTCATCCCGTCAGCCTCAAGCGTTGCACGGTTTCGGCAGGCAGCGCGATCTCCTGATGGGTCACCACCACCGCCAGGCCGCCGCGCCCCAGATGAGCATGCAGCCGTTGCGTCACGACGCCGGTCGCCGACGTATCGAGCGAAGTGAACGGCTCATCGAGAAGCCATAAGGGACGCGTGGAAAGCCACAGCCTCGCCAAGGCAACCCGGCGCTTCTGTCCCTGTGAGAGCACTTTGGACGGCAATTGATGGACGGGCCGCTTCAACCCGATCGCCTCCAAGGCCTCCTTCGCCTCGTTGTGTGAACAGGGTTCCCCGGAAAGCGACGCCGCGCTCCTCAGATTTTCGAGCGGCGTGAGGTCGTCTTTAATCCCGTTGAGATGTCCGATATACATCAGTTGTCCGGAATAGAGTTCCTTGAGCTCCCGGATATCTTGCCCCTCCCACAGAATCGATCCTTGCTCAGGCGGTAATAAACTGGAAAAAATGCGGAGCAAACTGGTCTTTCCGCTGCCGTTCTCACCGACCACCGCGAGCAGCGATCCCCGCTCGACCTTCACGTTCAGATCGGTGAACAGTCGCCGCTCACCGCGACTGCAACGTAATGAAACAGCTTGCAACATCAGGATGTCCACCTACAGTGCGCGACGAGAGTAAGGGAATGGAGCGTTGAAAAACAAGGGGCGGGAACTTGATATATAAGGGGGCACCACTCTCCGCCGAACCATATTGAGCGGCTTTACTTATTCGTGATAAAGTAAAGCGCATGGGAGGTATCGATATGGCTGTCCAGAAGCTGAGCAGTAAGAATCAGATCGTCATTCCGAAAGAAGCTCGACGGGCTATGGGAGTCAAAGGCGGCGATGAGCTCTTGGTAGTGGTAAAGGACAATCTAACAATCGTCATGCCAAAGCCCAAGCGGTATGTCAAAGCGTTACAAGGTATGGCTAAAGACGCCTACCCTTCTGACTATCTTAAACGCGAGCGCCGGTCTTGGTAGCGGTTGAGGAATGCGCGGTCTGCCATCACCTCGCGAACGCATTGGGCTGGATACGAATGTCTTTATCTATTTCTTGGAATCTCACCCGCGATACGGTTCATGGTGCTCATCCCTGTTGGATCTGATCGAACGCGGTCATAACCCGGCTATAACCTCGACCGTCACGCTCCTAGAATTACTGGTTCAACCTTATCGCAATCAACAAGAAGAGTTGGCACACAAGATTTTTGCCTTAACCACGACTTACCCTGCGCTTGAATGGGTACCGCTCACACTACACCTGGCAGACCAAGCGGCGGAACTGCGTGCTCGGTATCGATTAAGCACTCCCGACGCCATTCAGCTCGCAAGCGCCGTTGATCGAAAAGCGACCCGCTTCTATGGCAATGACCGAGGTCTTCAACGGGTCAGCGAAATCGACTGCCTCATCCTCGATGACTTGATTTGAACACCTCACACCCAGCTAGAGCCAGGATACAACAGCCATCTTGCCCTGAGGATGATCCTACTGTTATCTAAATGGTGGAGCGGCTATGTCGATTCTCACCCACACGTGATATGGCAGCGAAGCAAAAGCGTAAAGGAGATGAATCATGAGTGAACTCGTCTGTATCGCTTTCAAAGATTCCAGCACGGCCGATCGGGTGCTGAACGAATTGCGGGCCATGGAATCGGAATATGTCCTGGACCTCGAAGATGCGGTGATTGTCGTCCGCGATATGGACGGCAAGGTGCATCTGAAGCAGTGCGTCGACGTGTTCGGCGGAGCGACGAAGCACGGGGTTGCGCTGGGCATATTGTGGGGAGGGTTAATGGGGTTGCTCTTTATGAATCCTTTGGCGGGTGTGTTGGGCAGCATCGCCGGCGGCGCCGGGGCCGGAGCCGTGACCACCGCCGCCAATGAGTATGGGCTTTTGAGCGATTACGGGATCCCCGATCAATTCATCAAGGATTTGGGCAGCACCATCACGCGCGGCACCTCGGCGATTTTCTTGCTGATCCGGAGCGCGGACCACGACAAGCTACTGGCCGGCTTCTCCAGATACGAGGGAACCATCCTCAAGACATCCCTGAGTCAAGAACAGGAAGAGAAACTACGGGCGGCTCTCACACACGAACACAAAGAAAAGATAGCCAAAGGATAATCAGTGAGTGAAAGTTGAGGTGCGCCGGTTGGAAAGGTGTTGCAGGACCCTCTGACTAAGTCCCTTTCTCCTTGCCGTCTAAGAGACAGCTCACGTTCATATCCCCCATGACGTTGATCGCGGTCCGGCAGCGATCGAGAAACCAATCCACGGTCAGTAAGACAGGGATGTACTGCACGGGCAAGCCGACCGCGGTAAAGACCATGGTCATGGTGACCAGACCGGCTTCAGGAATGCCGGCGGCGCCTACCGAGGCGATGATGCTGGTGAAGACGACGATCAGCTGCTGCGGAACCCCAAGTCCATGCCGATCGTTTTTTTAATGATACGGCGACCACCGAGATCTACACCAGCGGTGCCGTCGTTGTTGAAATTCGCGCCGACCAGCGCCCCCATACTCGCGGACTGCTCACGCAGTCCAACACGATTTTTAAGCACGGCATAGGTCACCGGCATCGTGGCCGTCGAACTGGCGGTCGAAAAAGCCATGACGAGCGCATCGCGTCCGCCACGGACCAATTCACCCGGACGCACCCATGAACCGAACCGGATGCGGATGAGGTAATACGCCGCTTGGATCGCCAGCGCAAGCAGCACGCTCAGTACAAAAACTCCCAGGGCCTTGAACGGCGCGAAGCCTTCCGTCCCCACGATGCTGGCGACAATGCCGAAGACGGCCAGCGGCACGACCGCGATGATCCAGTGCAAAATCGTGATCAGCGATTCCAAAAAAAGTTCAACGAGGTGCCCCACTGTTCTCAGAGGCCGTTCACGTTCCTTGCGGAGGGCCATCCCAAACGCCACCGCGATGAAGATGACTCCGATGACTTTCCCATCGTCTCCCAGCGGTCCCAACAGGCTCTTGGGCACATTCTCCAGGAACGTCGCCAGTGGGTTCGCAGCCTTCACAGGCTCCCCGTGCTGAGGTGGCGGCGTGAGACCCGCCCCTACCCCCGGTTGGATCACGTTGGCGACAGTGAGGCCGACCACGATCGCGACCAACGTATTCAGCAACAACAACAGCGGGAGCCGCGCCGCAAGTGGGCCGCCCAGATGCGTCGTCATGAACGTGTGCACAATCGCCGCAAGGATCAGCGCCGGCGCGAGCGCACCGAGCAGGCGCAACACGAGCTTGCCCGGAACCGCAAGAACAGACGCCTCGCCGCCCAGTATCAGCCCTGCCATCACGCCGAGCACCAATGCGATCACGATGCGGGCATAGAGCGGGGTGTTCTCCACCGCGCGATCAGGCCTGTGGGCGACGTAGCAGTCATCCGGTTTTCGGGGTGTTGTCCTTCACAAGCTTTGCCTCCAATGCCTCTGTCGATTGCCTTAGATGGGAAGGAGGAGGTGCGTCAATCGCCAGAAGCATGTTACGGATTCACCCGCGTGACCTGACCTTTAGGCGCGGTCCGCACAATCCGCTGGAGTTGAGGCACTAATGGCCGGAGGTCTTTCAAGCGATTCGTCGAAGACTGGAAAATAATAACAGCAATGCTGAACTGGGGAAGAGGCTGTTGAAAGGATATATTTCGGTCAACCGTCACAAAAACGTCGAACTGTTCTTGTGCGCGCCTGAGCAACTCTCCATTCTTGATTCCGGCCCAGCCGGCCTGAGGAACCGTTACTACCTCATGGCCTTCGATATCATGAGCCAATCGCCGGTCGATACATTCGTCGAGAAGGAGCTTCACGAAGCTACTGGGAGCATCCGAGCTTTGGCTTCCTCAAGAAAAGCGATTACTTGCTCTCGGGTGACCGTGGGAAATCCGTCAAGGAACTCGTCAATAGTCTGTCCCCCTTCGATATAATCGATGAGGGTTACCACAGGCACTCTCGTCCCACGAAAGACCGGCGTCCCGCCCAAGATGTCGGGTGTGGAGGTAATGAGGGGTTGCTTCGGGGCCGTCATAACAAATCCTCGGTAGAGCCAGAATTCTATGCCAGCAGGTGGGAGAATGCAATTTCAGGAAGCCTGGAAAGACGCGCCTGTTCGGATCATGAAACTGGATGCCCTTCGAGGAGCGACTCACTTCTGTACACGTTCGATCATCGAATTATTGCTGGACCAGCGTACGCCCATCTTTTCTTTCTTGACGGGCAGCCGACCCTCAGCGTAGCCTCCCGCCGGGTTTTCATCGGAAGGAGAACATGACGGTGGAGGAATGGCCGTATCGCCTGCTTGCATGCATCGGTTTCGTGACGATCGCCTTGCTGGCCTGGGTGACCGGGAGGCGCAGTCGGCTCAATTGGACGACCATTGGCGGCAGCGCGGCTTTGGCCTGGGGACTCGGTATCGTGTCCTTTTGGTTTCCGGGCTCCCGCTGGCTGTGGAGCATGATGAACGATATGGTGGTCGCCGTGCTCAACGCCTCGCAAACGGGCACGGTGTTTCTGCTTGGGCCTCTCGCACTTGGTCCCGGCCAGACGTTGCCGGATGGGACAGTCTCGATCGGGTTTATCTTGGCGGCACAAGCGCTGCCGGCAGTCGTGTTCTTTGCCGCATTAATGGCGGGTCTGTACTATGTGGGCGTCATGCAAGCGATCGTGGGTCTGTTTGCCAGGCTCTTTTACCGGACCATGGGCTTATCGGGGGCCGAGTCTCTGTCCGGCGCGGCAAATATCTTCGTCGGCATCGAGGCGGGCTTGATCGTCCGTCCCTACCTCACGGCCATGACGCAATCGGAACTGCTCTTGGTGCTGACGTGCATGATGGCGACCGTGGCGAGCACGGTCATGGGCATCTACGTGTCGGCGCTGCAACATGTGGTGCCTCAGATCGCCGGGCATTTGATTTCCGCGTCGATGATTTCGATTCCTTGCGCGGTGCTCATCAGTAAACTCACGTTGCCCGAAGGTGGACAGCCCGCGACGCTGGGCGGCGTGCCTGCTGTTCCCGCCGACCGAAACCCATCGCCTTCATCCGACGGCAAAGCAATCCCGCCGCCCTCCAACCTCATTGTCGCCTTGATCGATGGGGCGGGGCAGGGCATGAAAATGGCTGTCGGTATTGCCGCGCTCCTGATCGTGTTTCTTGGAGTGGAAGCGTTGGTAGATTTGGCGCTGGCACAACTTCCTACGATCAGTGGAGTGCCTCTCTCCGTCACACGGATCCTCGCCTGGCTGACCTGGCCGTTCGCCGTTCTCCTCGGTCTCCGTCCGGAGGAATGGCAGATCGGCGCGGACTTGCTGGGATCGCGGTTTATCGAGACGGAAGTCGCAGCCTATTTCAAGTTGGCCGCGGTGCAATCCGCGTCTCCGCCGCCGCTCTCTCCACGGTCCCTCACGGCCATGACCTACGCCCTCTGCGGATTCGTGCATGTCGCGAGCATGGGCATCTTCGTCGGCGGCCTCTCCGCATTGGTGCCGCATCGGGCGAAAGATATCTCGCTCTTGGGACTGCGCGCGTTGTGGACCGCTTATTTGACGACGTTGCTGACGGGTTGTATTGCGGGCGTCCTCGCAGCGTCCTAGAACGACGCTCACCGATCCCCCTCCCCAACCCACCGGACGAACCGTTCTTACTTGAGCCGCGCTCTCACAGCACCTGCACATGAATCATCTCGAGAGTCGGCATTCAAATGGAGCGCTTCAATCAAACGGGTATAGACTTCAAACGGCGTTAGACTTGTGTTTCGTTGAATTGACGCAAGATCCTGCCTATACTGCCGGCAGGAATCCTGATGCACAACGATGGCATGAACTCGCCCAGTATGACCTCGGGACAGCGGACGCGATGCTGTCCGCAGGTCGGTATCTCTATGTGCTGTTCTGCTGCCAACAAGCGATCGAGAAACATCTGAAGGGGACTTATCGTCGAGCGCTGCGGCGTATTTCCGCCTCGCACGCATGATCTCGCTAAGCTGACTCAGGTGGCAAAGATTGCACCGGACGAAGATCTGGCTTGTTTCTCAGGACGTTAACAAAATACTACGTTGGCACACGATATCCAGAAGAAGTGCGTACGCTGGCAGACGAGGTAACGAGAGAACTCGCGACTCGCTTACTGGCCCAGACCAAGGAGCTCCTCCGATTGCTCGAAACCTTGCCGAGATAGAAACCGTTGCAAGCCGAGCCCTCTCGCTCCTACGAGAGCGAATCCCAGTGACACAGGCGTACCTGTTCGGGTCACAGGTGGAAGGCAGTCCTGATGAAAGCAGCGATATCGATATTGCGGCCGTGAGCCCGGCTGCCGATACGATGGATGCCGCAACGAAAGTCGCGTTGGTCGTAGACGTGGAACGCCAAGTTGGGGCGTCAGTCGAGCTTCATTTGTATGGGGCCAATCAATTCGCTGAAGCCCGACCCACCAATTTCTTTGGGTATCTGCTTACCCACGGTAAGCCGATTCACTAACCGACTCCACGCTCTATGCGAGATCTTCGAGTTTCATCTAGCATCAGCTCGATGCATCCGAAGCCTTGATCAGCCGAGCTCCGTAATGTTCGCTTGCAAGATACGACCCCACTTGGCTGAACGGAGGGAGCAAAATTTTGGCTCGATCCCTCCGTTGAATTGGCAAAGAATTCCGGCATGACGGCCCGGCAGATCCGTTCAGCCAAAACCTTAATCGAGGAGCATGAGGATGAAATCCGCAGCGCTTGGCAGACCCATTTCGGGAGCTGAGCAACCCGTCGCAAGAAGGGGACGAGTTGTATGGCTTCATCAAAATTCTTGTACCAGTTGGTCAATGATACGGTTTTATCTCAGCCGATGATGGCACAGATTGGTTCTTTCACAGGAAAAGTCTTGCTTCTCCGCTAAAATGGGACCAACTAACATTAGGACAACGAGTTCAGTTTAGAGTTGGAGCAAACGCCAGAGGCCCTTGTGCGATTGAAGTATCACTCTCCAAGTGGGTTTGCTAGCGCTGAGAAAGAGCCAAGGCTCATGGTACTAGCGCGTAATTGCGATCAGCTCTGCGCATTGACTTCTGCCGTGCAACCTAGGTTCACTCGGCCGGGCAAACCTTGACGGTCAGACGAACCCGTCGCACCAAGACGCGCCAGCATGTCGATTAGCGGATCGGATGAATTAGGCGACGGTCTGCGTTAAGGGCGTCGGCCCGATCTGGCCCAAACTGGCTCACGATCACGTTCGTTGAACTACCCGCACTGATAAGTTGAGCCAAAGTTGACAGGTTTCACGAGCCCCCATAGAATCAGCCCAACACTCCCCGCCCGCGCGAAGGAACAGGAAAGACCTATGAGACACATCTCGGCTCACTATGATGGAGAGAAAATCGTTCTGGATGAACCCGTGTCGCTTTCTGCTAATACGCCGCTTGAGGTCGTCATCCCGGACTCTCAAGAGGACCTGATGGCTCTCAAGACCGACGTCTTTCTTGCCTCAGTGCCCAGCCTCGTACAAATCTGGAACAACCCTCGCGATGCCGAATATGACAAGTTATGACCGGGGCGATGTCGTCCTGGCCACCTTGCCGTTTTCGGACCTCACGGGAATTAAACAACGGCCGGCTGTTGTCGTCAGCACTCCTCATCCGTCAGTTGACCTCCTGCTCCTTCCGCTGACCTCCCAACTAGAGCATCTCCAACCCGGCGAGTTTGCCCTGGCTGATTGGAAAGCCGCCGGGCTGCTGTTTCCAAGCGCCGTCAAGCGCGGACTGTTTACGTTGGACAAAGCTCGTATCAACCGGCGCTTTGGTCGCCTCGCTACTGCCGATCAGGAAGGGCTCGACAGAGCCTTACGGCTTTGGCTGGGGTTGTAGTGTCCCGAATCGATAGCTTCGAGAAAATGAGTCTGGCTCGAACAGGGGCTTATCAATAGTCATATCAGACGCCATAGATTAGCTACCGTGCACGATTCAAGATCCGCTCCCAACATTTCATTCGTTTCTGAGCAGCCGCAGTAAATAACTAGACCGGCCACGCTGAATAGAAGAATCGAACAAAGACTCCCGACCCCTTTTCCTACTCGGGTGATGCTCGCATCGCCGTGGAGGCC
>CAYXKP010000177.1:0-8792 GCA_964465695.1 uncultured Nitrospira sp. | reverse complement strand
GCTCAGCTGCATCTCTCCTTGTACAGTACAGCATTCGAATTAACGATCAGTGGAGGATTTGTTTCGTATGGGTTCAGGGCGATGCCGTGATGTGGAGATTGTGGACTACCATTGAGGTGCATTATGGCGCGCAAACGGTTGCTGGAGCCGATACATCCGGGTGAAATTTTGTTCGAAGAGTTCATGAAGCCGATGGACATCAGCATCAATCGGCTTGCCCGTGCGATTCATGTCTCTCCGGGCCGGATCAGCGCGATCGTCAATGGAAAGCGCGCCATCACAGCTGATACCGCGCTCCGGCTCAGCCGGTATTTGGGAACGTCGTCGGAGCTCTGGATCGGACTCCAGGGCGAATTTGACCTGCGAGTTGCCAAACGTACAATTGGGCCGGAAATCGAGAGGCATATCCGGCAACATGTTGCGTGAGATCGCATGTTCAAAAGTAACGACACTTGGTCTCAAGCTGGTGAACGATACGGTCAATCTCGAATCAGACCTCATCGGCAAGTACGTTGAGCGCCTGCTCCAAGAGCGTGGCCAGCTTCCCAAACCCACCATCAGCATCGATAAAGACTACCTGCAAAAACGCGGACTGATCTGATTTGGAGCGATCAGTCCACAGCTGAGTTAAATCTCTCCGGTTCCTGCACAATTAACCCTGCCGAAAAATGTAATCGATCCTCAGAAGTTCCAGCTAGGTGAGACTTGACGGAGTCTGGAGATCGGCAGAGAATGTGCTGCGCTGATCCCGGTTCCCCACGATCCAGGGATTACTTGGACACAAGAGCATCAGCACGATGATGATCTACACACCCATAATGTTCATCGTGAGACAGCATGTGAACTATTCCCGATATGGGCGTTAAGGGGGTTGGTTCAAACATAGTAAGGCTTCATGTCGCGCGTTCCTGTTAAAGGATAAGCCTAACAGGCACTGCAAAGAGCAGCACCAGAGAAGTTCCAAGATTGTCGCATATGTTGGGCACTACTGGAGCCGTGTGATGCTACTTGACGAGATTATTGTGACACTCAGCGATGAGAATGGGTCACTTACCAGTGCTCTCCTCAAGACTAAAGTCCTCTTGCACAGTATCGGTAAGAAAGATCTCGCCAGTTGGGTCACACACGAGCTGAAGGGGTATCCCGATGAGGGCAGTATCCCAGAGTACCGAAAAATTAGCTCAGAAGTGCTCTCCAGACCAAGGACTTTCAGGAAACTAAGTTGCTGATTACTGGCTATGACGGAATGGAACTTGCGGCAGCCGTTCTCAGCGCCCAACCTTTCCCCTGCCGGGAGGCGGCACTAGTAGGCTATTCACCGTGAAAAGACCCGTCTATTTAAATACTTACTGCTGGTTCTTGGCGGACGATCTGTAGCTGTAGTAGAGGATAATTCCGGCCAGGATTGAGATGAGAATCCCGAATCCCATCTGCGCGTCGAAGCTCACGGGGCCGACGTAGATCTTATAGAGTTGTAAGAGCACAACTGGCAGGCCCACTGCCAGGGCGAGCGCGATCATGTGATGCCGTTGGTAAATCGGCTCGCCTGGTTTTCTCCCACCTCTTCTCAATGCCGTCACTCCTCGATGGTCGAAATATCTCCCGGGTCTTGGCCCAGTTCTTTCGCTTTGAGTACGCGGCGCATGATTTTCCCGGAGCGAGTCTTCGGCAGTGACGAGACGATGTCGATTTCAGACGGCACGCCGATTTTTCCCAATTCTTTCAGGACCTGATCCTTGATCGACTTGATCAGCTCCGGACTTTCCTGCTCTCCCTGTTTCAAGATGATGAAGGCCTTGATGGATTCACCGACCGTCTTATGCGGTTTGCCGATCACGGCAGCCTCCGCGACGGCAGGGTGACTGACCAAGGCGCTTTCCACTTCGGCGGTGCCGAGCCGATTACCGGCGACTTTGATCACGTCATCCGCGCGGCCCATGAACCACATATATCCGTCCGAGTCTTTGTGGCAGACGTCGCCGGCCGTATAGCAATTGGGAATGGTGGACCAGTAGGCCTTATAACGCTCCGGGTCCTTGTAAATGGTGCGCATCATGGAAGGCCAGGGTTTCTTGATGACGGCGAAGCCGCCGGCGTTCGGGGGGAGGCTGTTTCCCTCACGATCGACGACATCGGCCTCGATGCCAAGAAACGGGCGCGTGGCCGAACCGGGCTTCAGCGGCACGGTGGGAAGCGGGGTGATGAGAATCGCTCCCGTTTCTGTTTGCCACCAGGTGTCCATGATGGGTTTGTCTTCGCCGGTCACACGATGAAACCATTCCCAGGCTTCCGGGTTGATCGGTTCTCCGACGCTTCCCAGGATCCGAAGCGTCGAGAGATCGTATTTCTTCGGCCAGTCTTCACCGTAGCGCATGAGCAGTCGGATCGCGGTCGGAGTCGTATAGAAAATCGAGACCCCATACCGTTCGATGAGATCCCACCAGCGTCCGGGATGCGGAAAATCCGGTTTCCCTTCTGCGGTCAGAATCGTGGCTCCATTGAGGAGAGGACCGTAGACGATATAACTGTGGCCTGTGACCCATCCAGGATCGGCCACGCAGAAGTAGACGTCATCATCTTTCATGTCGAAGACATACTTCGTCGTGATATAGGTGCCGACCATGTAGCCTCCATGGACATGGACGACGCCTTTCGGACGACCAGTCGTGCCGGACGTATACAGAATATAGAGCGGTGCTTCAGCGTCCAACGATTCTGCTTCACAAACCGGTCGCTCATGTTCGAGCCACTCCTTCCAGTCGATTTCCTTGGGAGTGGAAAGGGGCGCCTCCTGGCTTTGGCGGCGCACGACCACCACATGGTCGATCGTCGGACAAGTTTTGAGCGCTTCATCCACGACCGATTTCAATGGGATCGCCTTGCCGCGGTCGAACCCGACATCAGCCGTTATCACCAGCTTGGCTTCGGCATCGTTGAGACGGCTGGCGAGGGCGGGGGCGCTAAAACCTGAATACACGACGCTATGAATGACGCCGATCCTGGCGCAAGCCAGCATGGCGATGACTTGTTCGGGTATCTTCGGCAAATAGATGGTGACACGGTCGCCTTGCCGAAGGCCAAGCGTTTTGAGAGCATTGGCGCAGCGGTTTACTTGTCGAAACAGTTCAGCATAGGTGAAGATTCGTTCCTGATCGTTTTCACCCACCCAGATGAGGGCGACCTTGTTCTTGCGCCAGGTCTTGATGTGGCGATCCAGGCAGTTGTAGGCGATATTGCATTTTGCGCCGACAAACCATTTCGCCCAGGGATAATCCCACTCCAAGACCTTCTCCCAAGGAGAAAACCACTCCAGCTCCTTGGCGGCAGTGCTCCAAAATGTTTCAGGGTCCGCGATGGATCGTTTGTACGCGGTCTCGTAGTCTTTGATATAGGCGGCGGCTATCGTCGTCGCGGTCGGCTGGTACGTCCGACTCTCCTTCAGCAAGGTCTCGATCTTTTCGCTCATGGCGGTCGCGTCTCCTTCTTCGGCGCAGTCCTTGCGAACGCGTCATTATGGAGAAAGTCGAGGGCGCCTGCAACAATGCAGTTGCGCCGAGACCGCTATGGGCACGACGGTTCCTCTCGACTCCGTTTCTTGACACCTGTCTGGGGCGGAGATAGGCTGACCCGATGAACAGCGCAGGGCATTTGGTGAAGAATCTGTTCCCCATGTCGGCAAGCATTCTTGTGCTGTGCGCTCATGTGATTGCCGTTTTCTCAACTGTTGCCCTGTCGACCGCTCACGCTCAATTGGGGAAGCCCGAAGGCCTGTACTACAAGTCCTGGGCGATCATTATTGGAATCGAAAGCTACGTGTTGGCTCCTCCGGTCCCGGGCGCGATCAGCGATGCCAAGAAGGTTGCCGACGCGTTTCGCCGGTTGGGGTTCGACGAGGTGATCGAGTTCTATGACAAGGATGCAAGCTCGAAGCGCCTCCAGCAGCTTCTCAACGACATGTTGCCGAGAAAAGTCGGGCGCATGGATCGACTCGTGATCTTCTATGCGGGCCACGCCGGGTTTATGCAGGATTCCGACGGGCAAGAGCGAGGATATCTTGTGCCGTTTGACGCCCAAGTCAACAACGTAGCCAAGTCGATCACGGTCGAGCACTTAAAAGAATTTGCAAGGCGGTCGGCCTCCAAGCATACGCTCTTGATTCTCGATGCGCCGGTATTCGGATGGGAGACAAGCGAAGCGCCGAGGCTTTCATTGGAAGGACGGCTGGCTCCGGAATCGGATACCGACCGGCGTGCAGTCCAAGTCATAAGTGCGGCTGGTAAAGGAGAGGCCGCCGTTCGTGTGGAGAAGAGCAGCCGTTTTGTCGAGACCTTGCTGACCGGACTTTCGGGCTCAGCCGATCTCGACGGAAACGGCTGGCTCATGGCTTCCGAGCTGGGATCCTATCTGGTGAGACAGATCGAGACGGTTTCCAACGGCACGCAGCGTCCGTCGAATCTACGGATCGACGGTGGTGGAGACATGGCGTTGATCGAAGGAGGAAAGTCGGCATTGACCCCGGGTGCCGGTCCTCAGACTCCTTCTGAACGGCAACAGGAAGCCAGGGCTCATTACCAACACGCCTTTGCGCTGCTGCAAGAAGGGAAATCGGGAGTGGAAGCGTTAGAGCGACTGGATCGCGCGATCGGCTACGATCCGACCTATGGCGATGCGTACGTTCTCAAGAGTTATGTTCGACTGGAAGTGGTGCCGAATCTCGACGAGGCTTTGGCCAGCGGCCTCCTCGCGGTGAAATATGCGCCGGAGAATCCCGACTCGTTTTATATGCTGGGCTTGATCCATGAGAAACGCGGCAAGTTCGTGGAAGCTGAAGCTGCTTTTCAACAGGCGTTGCGTGTGAACAACGCCTATCAGGACGTTTACTTCGCGTTGGGGACATTGTATGCCGATCATCTGAATGATCATCCCAAGTCGGTGGAAGCGTTTCGCCGGTACTTGGAACTCGGCGGTACACATGCTCGCGCCAGAGCAGCTGTCAGTCAAGCCGACCGCACCCCGATGCCCTAACTGTGCTCGCCGCCTTTCAGATATCCAAGGCCGATCTTAACCGCTCGACGGGTGATTTCGGCCCAACGCGCCTGCGGATAGGCGGAGAGTACCATCGCAGCCTTGGGATCCTGGATCTCGAGGTTCAGAATTCTGATGATGCCGTCGTCGATCTGAATATCCGCCACAGGTGTCCCTTTCATAACGAGGCCGCTCGAAGCGGGCGTTGCGTTGACTGATCCAAAACCACATGTTAGCATGATTCCAACGTTTTTTCTCGGGACATTCTACGTACGGTAACTCTACGTACTACCTCAAGGAGGGTTGTATGATCCGGTCACAAGCGATTCACTCAAGGCTGGTCGGTCCTGGTCTTGCCGTCCTTCTCATCATGGGACTGGCGGCTTGTGGCGGTCCTCCTAAATGGGTTGAGAAAGGGTCCGGCGCCTTCAATGAAAAAGACAGCAAGGCCTTTTACGGGGTCGGCGCGGTCGCAGGAGTCCGAAATGCGCCGCTTGCCTGGGATACGGCCGAGAATCGCGGGAGGGCTGAGATCGCCAAGACATTTGAAACCTACACCGGGTATCTGATGAGAGACTATGCGGCCTCGACGACCGCCGGAGATTTTACCCGCAATACGGAGGAGCAGAATGTCGAGCGCGCGATCAAGACCATCACGACGACGACGCTCAGCGGAGTTCGGAAGATTGATCAGTACATGGATCCCAAGACCAACACCTATTACGTCTTGACCAAGCTGAGCTTGGAAGACATGAAGAACAACCTGGAACAGGCCAAAGAACTTAACGCGCAAGTACGGGACTTCGTACGGAGGAACGCTGACCGTCTGTTCGAACGGTTGGAGAAAGAAGAGGAAAGGCGAGGCGTTCGCTGAAGGCCGCCTGCAAAATGAGATGTCCCATTCTTCTTCGAGGTTCATTGTGATCCGGAAGCACCGGTCTTCACTTGTCACCATGGTCAGCGTCGTCCTCGCGTTGTCAGGATGCGGACATGAAACAAAGGTGACGCGAGTCGATACCGGGGTCGTCACCGACCTGAGCGGCCGATGGAACGACACGGATTCCCGGATGGTCGCCGAAGCGATGGTCAAGGATGCGTTACAATATCCATGGCTTGGGAATTTCGAAAAGTCCAACCAGCGGCCACCCGTCGTCGTCGTGGGAACGGTCTTGAACAGCAGTCACGAACATATCAGCGTGCACACCTTCATCACGGATTTGGAACGGGAGCTGACCAATTCTCAGAAAGTCACCTTCGTAGCCAATAAAGGCGAACGCGACGAGGTTCGAGCCGAACGGAAAGAGCAAGCGATCTACGCGCGTGAGGAGACGCAAAAAGCTCCTGGAAAAGAAATCGGGGCCGATTTCATGCTGAAAGGTACGATCGCCACCATTCTTGACGAAGCCGATGGGACCAAAGCGGTCTTCTACCAGGTGGATCTTCAGATGATCGACCTGGAAAACAATGCGAAAGTCTGGTACGGACAGAAGAAGATCAAGAAGGTGGTTGAAAAGAAACGCACCGTCTTTTAGATTCTGCGGACGCTGTTGAATTCACTCCTCCAACGCTTTGCCCGCGGCGATTCAGTGTGGTGGGGCGTCGTTCATCCGATCTCGTTGCCGCTTCTTGCCGTTCTCCTGCTTGTGACCGGGTGCGGTCCTCCCGTCAATCGGTACCTTCTCATCGAACAAAGTCTTGTTGCCGGTGACCCGCAACGGGCCGCGGCGATCGTCAAGCAGGCCGAGAAAGAGTATGGACCTCAGGGACGGTTACTGTATGAAATGGATCGTGGCATGGTGCTGCAGCTTGCGGGCAAGTATCAGCAAAGCAGTACGGCTTTGGAACAAGCGGAGGAGGAAGTCGACCGCCTCTATACCAGAACCATCCGTTCGGAAACCGCCGCATTTCTCACCAACGACAATGCCTTGCCGTATGAAGGAGAAGCTTTCGAGCACGTCATGCTCAACGTGGTGAATGCACTGAACTATGCGGCGCAGGGACAGCTGGAGGAGGCGTTGGTGGAGGTGCGGCGTCTCGACCATCGGCTGAATGTACTCGGTGACCGGGTCAAAGATGCGGACAGATATCGGAATGACGGGTTTGCTCGGTATGTGAGCGGGATTCTTTATGAAGCGGCGGGTGATTTGAACAATGCCTTTATTGCCTATCGCAACGCATACGAGACCTATGGGGCTATGCGAGGGTGGTTGAAGATGCCCTCTCCTCCCTCTTTGCGCTCGGATCTTTTGCGCACGGCGGAGGCGCTCGGCTTAACGACCGAGTTTGCCGAGTATCGGCGGGCGTTCCCCGATGTTGAATGGCAGCCCGGTTCGTCCGAAGAGCCGCTCGCCCACGTCGTGATGATCAGCTATAATGGCCGGTCCCCACGCAAAGAGGATCTGTTCTTGGACTTACCGATTAGTCTGGACGCCATGCAGCTCGTCTTGCTGAACCGAGGGGTCTTCCAGCCTCCTTATCGGCGGGATCGCGTCGCGGACAGCATTCTGTACGGACTCAATGGAGAAGTGGTCCGCGTCGCACTTCCGCAGTTGGTCGCGCAAAAGACACGTGTGCCATCCGAAAGCATGACGCTGACCGATTCGCTCGGTCAATCTGTCACTGTACGATCGGAGCCGGCGCAAAATATCACCGCCCTCGCAGAAAAAAGCCTTTCCGAACGTCTGCCGTCGATGACCGTGAAAGCTCTTGCTCGGGCTGCGACGAAGTTTGCGATGGCGGAAGGTGCGGTCATCGGAGCGCAACATGCTGCAGGTCGGGATGCCGCTCCCTGGGTCGGGCTTCTTGTCCAGGTCCTAGTCAAGGCATTGGCAGTGGCATCGGAAGAAGCCGACAAGCGAAGTTGGCGGACCTTACCCGACGAAATTCACGTGGCCCGAGCCTGGATACCGTCCGGGCGGTACCACGTTTCCGTTCGGCCGTCGGGACAAGCGACGACGGCGAATGATGGACAAACGATCACGCTGGCTGCAGGTCAGACGGCGTTCATCATCCAGCGTGTGATGGAATGATGCGTTCAGGCGGGTTTTCTTTCGGACAGGGCTTCCCGATCGTCATCTGCCTGTGGCTGATGGGGTCCGCATTGACTGCTTGTACTTGGCTTGCAGGCAAAGCGAAGCCGGGCTGGGTCGATGGAGGGAGCGCGGAATACCCGCCGATTCAATATCTGACCGGGGTCGGCCAAGCAGACACGCGAAGCAATGCCGAGGATCAAGCCTACGCGGCCGTGGCCCGCATTTTCAAGGCGGAAGTCGCGGCACAAGCCAAGGATTGGGAATCGTATTTGATCGTTGAGAATCGCGGTGTCTCCAACGCCGAGCGACGGCTCACGATCGACAGCGTGACGAAAGTATCGACCGACAAGGTGCTGGAAAACGTGAGGATTGCGGATGTGTGGTACGACCCTGAACGCCGTCTGCACTACGCGCTTGGGGTCATGAATCGCGCTCAGTCCGAAGCGGCCTTGATGGAGAAGGTCTCGGCGTTGGATCGCGCCATCGACGCGGATGTCGTCGAGTCGCGACAGACGACCGATAAACTGGCCAAGGTCCGCGCTCTTCGGCGAGCCGGCAGACATCTGGTGCTCCGTGAAGCCTACAACACGGATTTGCGGGTGATCCGTCTCAGCGGGCAGGGCGTCCCGTCCGCCTACCGGGTCAACGAATTGTCGGGGGAGTTGGAGCAATTTCTTGCCACGAATCTGGTGCTTGCGGTACAAGTGTCCGGTGACCATGCAGAACCGGTTGGAC
>CAYXKP010000176.1:0-8905 GCA_964465695.1 uncultured Nitrospira sp. | reverse complement strand
CAGTGCTCGGACCACATCACCGAGAACATGCCGAGTTCCGTCAGGTTGGGCTCACGCCCCAGGATGTCGAGGATTTTTTTGTATTCATCGCCCGTGAGGTTGTGCTGAGCGATGAGGTCTTGGTTGATGTGGGGCATGCCGGGCTGTATCACGACTCAGCGATTTCAGCGACAATAGCTTCCACAGGATGATCCGACCTGCCGATTAAAATTCAGCATGCGCCAAGTTCGAGCGCTGCACCACGCGACCGACGAGGCATTGGATTCGCGCCTCGCCGGGCTACGTAGCAAGATCCAAACTTCTTACTGCACTTCAACTTTGACGGAGGCTTCAGCGGCTAACGTTTGATGATCCTTATCCGCCGCGACGAGCTTGATCTCATGGGTTCCCGGTGACATTCCTTTGACCGTCTTCTTATCCCATCCCTTTTGGTATTCCCCATCCACGAAACAATGGGCATGCGTCGCCTGGTTTCCCTTCGTAAGCTCATAGACCAATTCGACATCTTTGCCCACCTTCGCCCCAGATGCCGGGCTCGTGATCGTAATCTTGGTTCCGTCATCCGTTGCAGCAAATCCATTGGCACCGACTCCCAAGGTCAACACACCAACTACCGCCAACA
This sequence comes from uncultured Nitrospira sp., assembly GCA_964465695.1. GTDB lineage: Bacteria > Nitrospirota > Nitrospiria > Nitrospirales > Nitrospiraceae > Nitrospira_D. The sequence continues at coordinate 8,283 of CAYXKP010000176.1, read as the reverse complement.
CTGCACCTACACGTCTCATCACAACCCTCCTCATTTATATGAAAGTAATGAACACTGATACGTACTGACCGACACAATACTTTACCGCGGCCACTTCCCATCTTCAATCCTCTGAAGAGCGATCTCGCTGAATCATTATCATAATTGCGCTGCTCGAACTTCTGTCGGCCTCTCTCGCTCCAAAAACGTCATCAACGATTGAAAGATGGCGCGCCCGTCTTCATTCCCCAGCATCGCCTCCGCACAGCGCTCCGGATGCGGCATCATGCCCAGCACATTGCCTTCCGCATTCCGGATACCCGCAATATTGCCGAGCGAGCCGTTCGGACAAGCCTCCGGCGTCACCTTTCCATCCGCCGTACAATAACGAAGGATGATCTGAGCATTGGCTTGAAGACCGGCTAACGTCACCGGATCGGTGTAGTAGTTACCATCGGCATGAGCGATTGGGATTTTGAGCACCTGTCCCGACTGACACACATTCGTAAACGGCGTCGCCGCGTTCTCCACTTTGACGTAGACCTCGCGGCAGATAAAGTGCAACGATGTATTGCGCAACATGGCGCCGGGCAATAAACCCGCTTCCAACAGAATCTGGAAACCATTGCAAATCCCGAGCACCAAGCCTCCATCGGCGGCAAACTGCCTGACGGCTTGCATGACCGGTGAAAACCGTGCAATCGCTCCGGTCCGGAGATAATCACCGTACGAGAATCCACCCGGCAGGATCACCGCATCCAAACCCGCCACGGACGTCTCCTTATGCCAGACCATAGTCACGTCTTGTCCCAGCACATCCCGAATGACGTACCGACAATCGTGATCGCAATTGCTGCCCGGGAATACCACGACACCGATGTTCATAGTTCCTCAAAAGGGCGTATGGCCGGTGGGGTATAGCATAGGATCAGACCATCCAGAGTTTTGCCATACGCCTTCGCCATCCGATCCTAGCTCAGTTCGTACCGGTACTCTTCAATGATGGTATTCGCCAGGAGCTTTTCGCACATCGACTTCACCGTGATCTCGGCCTTTGCCTTGTCTTTTTCATCGAGATCCAGCTCCATGTACTTGCCGACGCGCACATTCGCCGCATTCTTGAACCCCAGCGTGTCCAACGCATGCTCGATCGCCTTACCCTGTGGATCCAAGATGCCCGGCTTCAACGTGACATGAATTTTGGCCTTCACAGCTTGCTCTCCCGCTTTTCTTCGGTTTCGTTCAACCGATCCACGTACTTCTTAATCCAGATGATGACTGCGATGGTAAGCCCGCCGCAAAACACCAGGGCGACGAACGCCCACCGCCACGGCGACTCGTTCAATCGATAGGCCATCATTCCGACGACAGCCGCCCAGATCACCACCGATGCGATCAGGCCATAATTCAAATATGCCCGCAGCATCTCTCTTCTCCAGCCCTTACTTTAAGGGGATGGCGAGATTGTCTTCAACTGCGCGCTTTATCTCACCCGCCCATCCCTGGCGCGCCGAGACGCACCCCTGTCCCAGGGAGCATCGCCCGCTTTGATCACACTCCCATCAATCCCGCATGCGCGTTGCGCGAGCAATGAGGACGATCCTGCCGTCCCCTTTTTCACCCGCACACCCGCCTCAACACCTCCTGATACGCCTCCTCGATCTTCCCCATATCCTTTCGAAACCGGTCCTTATCCATCGACTCACCGGTCGTCATATCCCAGAAACGACAGGTGTCGGGAGAAATTTCGTCCGCCAGGATCAGCTTATTGTGAAAGACACCGAACTCCAGTTTGAAATCGACGAGCTGCATCTTTCGTTCAGCGAAGAACGGTTTGAGGACCTTGTTAACCGCGTGCCCTTGTTCGCGCAGCTCACGCAAAATGCCCGGTGTCGCCACATTCATCAGCCGCAGATGATCGTCATTGACCAGCGGGTCGCCCAGCGCGTCGTTCTTGTAATAAAATTCAACGACCGCCGGATCGATCCGGTTGCCTTCTTTCAGTCCCAGCCGCTTGGCCAAACTACCCGCCACGACATTCCGCATCACGACCTCGACGGGCACGATTCTGACCCGCTTCGTAAGCATTTCCCTCTCGTTCAGTCGCTCGACGAAATGAGTACGTATCCCGTTTTGCTCCAAGAGCCGAAAAAGCCGTTCGGAGACCTTGTTGTTGATGATGCCTTTCTCAAGGATGGTGCCGCGTTTCTGTGCGTTGAAAGCCGTCGCATCGTCCTTGAAATACTGCACGACCTGATCCGGATTTCCCGTCGAGAAGATCTTCTTCGCCTTCCCTTCGTAAAGAAGCTCACCAGTCGCCATGATCGGACCTCGGAGGTTCAGCCTACTGCGCCAACAGTTCTACAACTTCGTCCAACGATTTCATCGTCCCGAGCAGGGTAGGATTTCCTAATCGCCGCGTATAGTGAAATTCCTGCACTGTTTCGAGCGACAACACCAGACTGTGGAAGCCTCTCTAAATTGGACGTTCGAAATACGTTATGAAGTCGATATCGTCCAGCCCGCTGGAGTGATAGAGCTTCCGCTTGACCGTTTTGAGGTAAGGCAGCGTCGCTTCTGTATGTTCCCGCATCATCGCCGCCCGTTTTTCTTGGTCCAATCCCCACCACTCAGGCGATTTCCTGATCGGAATGACGATCGCGTAGGGCGATCGGCCCGGCTCGCTGAGTGCCCGTAACTCCGTCTTCATGTGATCGGGAAATCCCGGGATATAGTTCGGTTTTTTAGTGAGCCCGTGCATGACCCCGACCGTCTTGAGATATTTCCCGAAGTGGCTGCTCCTCAAGTCCAGGAGAAACTCTTGCGCCTCGCGCAATTCCGCCGCGTGAATTCGGAACATGAGATCGCCTCGATCGGAAAGCCCTCGAAGCATGTACAGATCAATGGCGACATGCTCTCGACGCTGTTCCACCACACCTTTGAGCGAAGCCAACCGAACGATCCGGGTGGCCGAATCCTGCTTCGCCCACTCCTCATTAAGCGCGAAAACAGCGAACGTGCCGTAGACCCCCGAATCAGCGAGAAGCTTTTCCCGATCCACTGCCGCCCCAGCATTCGATAACCAAGGACTGGTCATCAGCCCGATAAGCAACAGCCCCGCCACGAGAGAATGAGTTACCATTTCGCTCCCTTCTCTCGGTCGGTCGGACGTTGCCTGTCCAGCCCGAACACCCGCTGATAGATCCGGTCGAGATGGCGCAAATAGTATGTGGGGTCGAAGCAGGCCGCAATCTCGCCTGCCTTCAAGTGCTGTGAAATAAACGGATCTTTACCGGCCAATTCTTGTAGTGCGCCTCCTCCGCTCCAGGAAGCCATGGCATTGCGCTGAACCGCTTCGTATGACTCTTTTCGCTGCGCTCCCTTCTCAATCAAAGCCAACAGCAGCCGCTGCGAATACACGAGCCCTCCGGTCAATTCGAGGTTTCGCCTCATGCGATCGGGATACACGACCAAATGGCTGATCAGCTCGGTGACTTTGGCGAGCATGTAGTCGATCAAAATCGTGCTGTCCGGCATGATTACTCGCTCGACCGATGAATGGCTGATGTCGCGTTCATGCCAGAGCGCGACGTTTTCCATCGCTGCCAAACTGTTGGCCCGCACGAGCCGCGCCAAACCACAGAGATTCTCCGAAAGGATGGGATTCCGCTTGTGGGGCATCGCCGAAGACCCCTTTTGGCCTTCCGAGAAATATTCTTCGGCTTCACGCACTTCCGTGCGCTGAAGGTGACGGATTTCAGTGGCGATTTTTTCGATACTCGCCGCCAGCAAGGCAAGGGCCGCCGCATAGAAAGCGTGACGGTCTCGTTGGACGACCTGGTTCGAGACGGGATCCGCTTTCAATCCCAGCTTGGTACAGACATACTCTTCGATATCCGGCCCCTGATGGGCAAAGGTTCCCATGGCGCCGGACAGTTTGCCGACCGCAATTTCGTTTCGTACCTGTCGCAACCGATCCCGATGACGCCCGACTTCTTCGTACCACAAAGCCATCTTGAGCCCGAAGGAGATCGGCTCGCCGTGGATACCGTGTGACCGCACGACCATCACATGGTTCTTGTAACGGAATGCCTGCTTCTTCAGGACAACCAGGAATTTTTCGACACCTTCCAGAATCAGGTCTAACGCCTCGGTCATTTGGATCGCAAGCGAAGTATCAACGATGTCCGACGAGGTCAGCCCCATATGGAGAAACCGGTGTTCCGGCCCGACCCTGTCCATGAGTGATTCCAGAAAGGCGATGACATCGTGCTTCGTCACCTTTTCGATTTCCGCAATCCGCTCGACATCGATCTTGGCCTTCTTCCGAATTTTCGCCGCCGTCCCACGCGGAGCCTGCTTTGCCCGTTCAAAGGCCGCACAGGCCTGCAGTTCGACCTCCAACCAGATTTCATACTTATGCTTCAGGTCCCAGATGGCCTTCATCTGGGGGCGCGTGTACCGTTCAATCACTGTCCAGTCTCCTCCAAATCGCACGATCCGGATCCGCCCGCTTCGCGGCCAGTCTGGCCTCGGTCGCCAAGGCCTTATCTAGCACCGCGTTCACGAACTTGGAGGCATCGTCATCGCCGAAACTTTTCGCCAATTCGATCGCTTCGTCCATCGTGACCTTTGCCGGCACCTCGTCCAACCACAGCAATTCGTACAGGCCGGCACGCAGGATATTGCGGTCGACGATCGGCATGCGGCTCACTGTCCAGTTGGTGGCATATTTACCGATAACGGCATCGAGCTCTTTTTTGTGCTCCAGCACACCGCGTACCAACCGCTCTGCGAACGCTCTGGACTCGTCGGACACCGAGTATTCATGCCAAAACTCGTCGAGGTGCACGCCGGTCTTCCCGTGGATGTCATGCTGAAACAAGATTTGCAACGCCCGCTCGCGCGCTTGGTGACGAGAGCCCATCGTTACACAGCGGGAACGTTAGAAAGTAGAAAAGTTGCTACGCGTGAAGCTTGGCAAAAGAGGCGCACGGAGATCATCGTTTCCTTCTCTGCCGCATCCGTCCGCTATGATTTGTTGACGTTCCACTTTCCAACGTTTCAACATCCCCCCTGATCATCCGCATCACCCTCACCATCTCGATCGCCGACTTGGCCGCTGCACCGCCGCGATTCAATTTCTCTGGGTGCGCTCGCTCTTCGGCCTGCGCCACCGTATCGGTCGTCACCACGCCAAAGATGATCGGCACGGCCGTATCCAATGCAGCCTGGCCGATCCCTCGGCTCACTTCCGAGCAGATGTAGTCAAAATGAGGCGTATCTCCGCGGATCACCGCCCCCAAACAAATGATCGCGTCGAACCGGCTTGACCGGGCCATCGTGCGGGCTACAAGCGGAATTTCGAACGCGCCCGGTACCCGCACCACATGAATATCCTGTTTACGGACACGATGAGCAGTCAGTGTATCGACGCAGGCATTCAATAATTTACTCGTGACCTGTTGATTGAACTTTGCCGCGACGATGCCGAGCCTGCATCCAACCGCGCTGTTTGATCCTTTTCGAAGCATCATATGCCAGTTAGAAAATGCGAACGTGCTGAAGTTTGAATGGGACTCGTGCAGGCCTAGACACGTTCCAACTTCGACTCACTTTCACACTTTTTTGAGAAGATGACCCAATTTCGCCTTCTTCGTCCGAAGATACCGGACATTCGCGGCGCGAGGGGGAATTTCGATCGGAACCCGCTCCACAACCCTGAGACCATACCCTTCAATCCCGACGATCTTCCGTGGATTGTTGGTAATCAACTTGATCTGGTGCAGGCCGAGATTCGCCAAAATCTGCGCGCCGACTCCATAGTCGCGGAGATCCGCCTTGAATCCGAGTTGCAAATTGGCTTCAACCGTATCACTCCCTTGGTCCTGCAGCCCATAGGCCTTGATCTTATTCAACAACCCGATTCCCCGGCCTTCTTGATTCAGGTACAGGAGAACGCCCCGGCCCTCCTTCTGAATAATCTCCATCGCGGAGTGCAATTGATCACGGCAATCGCAACGCAATGATCCCAACGCGTCGGCCGTCAAGCATCCGGAGTGTACACGGACGAGTGTCGGTGCCCCGCCGTCGACGCGGCCCTTCACCAAGGCAATGTGCGTTACCCCGTCGATCTGATTTTCGAACGCCACCGCCTCAAACTCGCCGAATGTCGTGGGCAATCGCGCGCCGGCCATCCGTTTGACGAAGGTTTCCCTCCGCATGCGATATTCGATCAAGGCCTTCACGGTCACCATCTTCAGCTTATGGACCTTGGCGAATTTCGTCAGCTCGGGGACCCGAGCCATGGTGCCGTCGGCGTTCATGATCTCGCAGATGACTCCCGCAGGACGCAGGCCGGCTAACCGCGCCAGATCGACCGAACCCTCCGTTTGCCCGGCTCGCTTGAGCACTCCGCCGGTTTGTGCCTTGAGCGGAAAGACGTGACCCGGCCGAGCAAGGTCACTCGGTTTGGATTTTGGGTCGATCGCCACATGAATCGTCGTGGCTCGATCGGCGGCCGAGATTCCCGTCGTAATGTCCTTTCGTGCATCGATCGAGACGGTAAAGGCGGTCCCGAACGTCGCGGTATTCTCAGAAGCCTGCTGTGGCAATTGCAGTTCTTCGACACGCTCCGGTGTGAGAGCCAGACAAATCAGCCCACGCGCATGTTTGGCCATGAAGTTGATGGCCTGCGGGGTGACTTTTTCGGCGGCAATGACAAGATCGCCCTCATTTTCCCGGTCTTCGTCGTCAACCAGGATAATGAACTTCCCCTTCCTAATGTCCCGGATGGCGTCTTCGATGTGGTTGAACGGCATGGGCATACGGCAACCAATTTAGCATTTCAGACTGAACCTTGAATATGGTTTTTTTGGGGGCTGATCAGTATTGAGAGATACTCAGGAGGAAAGCTCGACCGGTGAAGACCTCTTGCTCCGTAACGCGACCATCACCGTGCCCCATGCACACACAGTGAACCCGGCGAACAGCCAGAGCCCAAGTTCGTAGCTGCCCGAGAATCCCTTCACTGTAGCGATGAGTATCGGCAGCAGAAACCCGCCGATGGAACCGGAAGCCCCCACCACCCCGGAAGCCAATCCGATGTCCGTGGGAAACCACTCGGCAACCAGTTGAAACACCACGCCGTTGCCGAAGCCCATCGCCGCCGTTACCACCACCATCATCACGACAGCCATCGTAGGCGAAGGGCTGATGACTGCCACCACCGCCCCCGCAATCACAGGAAAAATATAATAGAGCGTCCGCAGCCCCCCTTGCCGATCCGCTACATAGCCGCCGACCGGACGGACCACGCTTCCTATCAGCCCGCAGAGCGCTGCAATCATCCCAGCCTGAATCGCATCGACATGGTAGACCTCGTGCAACAGCAGCGGCAGCAGGCTACATAGCCCCACAAAACCGCCGAACGTAATCGCATAGAGGAAACAGAGCCAATAGGCTGAGCGCCGGCGAATGAGCTGCGCCGCATGATGCCACCACGCCACCGCACGGAGCCCAGGAACCGGTGTTGTTGACGGCACCGCCACCACAAATCCCAATAGAGTCGCCGTAACCACCCCGGCCATGATGCCGCAGACCTGATGCCAATCCATTGCGGCGGCCCAGCGCGGGGCCAAGAAGAAAATGAGCACCGTGCCGATGTTCCCCGATGCGGCAAGGCCGAGCACAAATCCCTGCGCCGGCGGCGGATACGCGCGGCCTGCAATCGGGAGCGCCACAGAAAAACTAGCTCCTGCCACACCGAGGCAGACCGAAAAGACCAGTGCGTCTCCATACTCGGTCACTCCGAACCAGCCCCAGCACAACACCAACAACTCCGCCAAGAGAATGGCCAGTGCCGTAGACCGTGCGCCGAGCCGATCCGCACTCCACCCGGCCACCATCCGTAACACTGCCCCGCCGAGTAACGGCAAGGATACCAGCCAGGCAATTTCTTGATCGCTGAGCTGCAATGACTGAGCGAGCGAAATACTCATCGCCCCGATGAGCAGCCATACCATGAAGCTGACCGTCAGATGCAGCCACGCCCCCACAAGCGAGGGCCAATGGCCGCTCCTCAGAATGTGCCAGATCTCGGACACGTCCGGCCTCCAGGTTGAACAGCTCACTATAGGGGAGCCCTGTTCATGGGTGCAACAGACGCCCGCCCGGCATCTTCGAGACACAACGCGGCGGCGTACTGACCAAGCAATCTCGGGGGGACAGAAAAAAAGCTGTTTGGGGGAGCTGTGATAGGCGGGGTACAGGTAAGTAAGGAAAGCTGAGTGCGTGGTTGTGAGC
>CAYXKP010000175.1:0-8911 GCA_964465695.1 uncultured Nitrospira sp. | reverse complement strand
CTCCCAATTCAGCACCCATATTGCAGATAGTACCTTTACCGGTCGCGCTGATCGTCTCGGCGCCGGGGCCGAAGTATTCGACGATCTTGTTCGTCCCGCCTTTCACCGTGAGCAGGCCGCAGAGGTAGAGAATCACATCTTTCGGCGAAGCCCAGCCGCTCAACTTGCCGGTCAGTTTCACGCCGATCAGTTTCGGATGGAGCACTTCCCAGGGTAGACCGGCCATCACTTCGCCGGCATCCGCCCCGCCGACGCCGATCGCCAACATCCCCAACCCGCCGCCGTTCGGGGTGTGCGAGTCGGTGCCGATGATCAAACCGCCCGGAAACGCATAATTCTCCAGCACCACCTGGTGAATGATGCCGGCGCCCGGCTTCCAGAAGCCGATGCCGTACTTCTTCGCCGCAGAGGCGAGGAAGTTGTAGACTTCCTTGTTTTCGTCCATGGCCCGGAGCAGGTCTTTTTCGGACCCCATCTCGGCACGGATCAGGTGGTCGCAGTGGATGGTGCTCGGCACGGCGGCTTTCTTCTTGCCGGCCTGCATGAATTGCAACATGGCCATCTGCGCCGTGGCATCCTGCATCGCCACGCGGTCCGGGCGGAGCGCCAACATGGCCTTCCCACGTTCCCACGTTTGAGTATCGAAGTTATCGGCATGCGAGACGAGAATCTTCTCCGCCAACGTCAACGGACGGCCGAACTTCTTTCTGGCCTTCTCGAAGACCTCCGGCATTTTGGCGTAGAGCTTCTTCGCGAGCTCGAGTGACATTGCGCTCTCCTTACAAACAGGCTTGGGACTTGGACCAGGAGCCAAGGAGTTCCGCTCCCTGGCCACGCCCCGGTCACCAGCCTTCGTTAGGGCGGCTTGCTCCGCCACTCGTCGAGCGACGGAACCTGCCGCGATTATTTCAACGGTGGAATGTATGCGGCTCTTTCAGCCTCGGGACTTCCCGCACCTATTTTAAAGGCGGGACCTCCCGTCGCTTGGGCGCCGCATAGTTCACCAGGTAATCGAACAGCCGAATCAAACGGCTGTCCTGACGCTTCTGATCGACCCAGTGGCCGATCAATCCAATCGTGCGGGACAGGATGAAGAAGCCGTTCAAACTGTCGACTGGAAACCCCAGATCGACCAGCACGGCCGCCATCGTGCCGTCCACGTTCAGAATGAGATTGTCTTTTTTGGCCGCCGTCACCTGCTCCACCGCCAAGGCGAAGTCGAGACAGGGCGTTTTGATATTCAAGCTTTTCACGTACCCTACGAGTTCCTTCACGCGTTTATCCGGGTTGCGTAAGCTCTTCACCCGGTGACCGATACCGGGGACGGGCCCGACGTTTTTCTTCATGTACCCCAGAAAGTCTTCGACCGTCATCTTGTTGTCGACGGCGTACTTGAACCAGCGTCCGGCATCCGTTACGGCGCCGCCGAAGCGAGGACCGATCATGATCAATCCTGCGGCCACCGCTTGCGACAAGCCGATACCGGCGCAGGCGGCAAGGATCGTCGCATAGGCGCCGCTCACGCAAGGTCCGTGATCGGCCGACAGAATAATGATGCGCTTGATGATTTCCGCTTCCTGCTTCGAGATCAGCCGCTTGTCCCACAGCAGACCGATGACGTGAGGTATTTCATAACCCTTGTTGATGAGTTCGGAGGCCGGATACCCGTCGTAGCAAGGTTCGTCGCCACGGTCGTCGCTGATGGTGGTACGGATGAGGGGGGCCACCATGACTTCGTCGGCCTTCATCGCCTCTTCGATGGATTTAGGCAGCCGCGGCAGGACCGCCGGTTCGACCGGCTCCTTCACCTGACCGGATCTGAGCAATTCCTGATACGTGTCCTTGATCGCAGGACCCAGCGCACCGAATGTCGGCGGGACGATGGCACCGGATTTTTTGAGTGCGTCGGACTTCGATCGAGCCGATCCTTCGCCCTTCATCCCTTCCTTGGCGCCGGCATGGCCGAATTTCATCCCCTTGGGTAAGCTCTCCTGGCAGAATCCGGAAACGACGCCGATGAGCTTCACCCGGCGCTTCTTCGCGCCGTACCACTCGGCAGCCCGCTCTTCGAGATCGCCGCCCATTTCACCGACGATGACGACGGCCTTCGTCTGCGGATCATTCTCGAACATTTCCAGGTAGCTCACGTAATCCGTACCGGGGTAGGCATCGCCGCCGATGCCGATGGCCGTCGTGATGCCGTCCGCGAACTGCGAGCAAATCCAGATGATTTCGTTGGAAAGACCGCCCGACTTGGTAATGACGCCGAATGAACCCTCACGATAGAGCTTCGAGAGCACAAGATTGTCAAACGCTCCGCCGATCACGCCCAACCGGCACGCCCCGGCGGAGATGATGCCGATGGAGGACGGGCCGTTGAACACCTTGCCGAGTTTACGCGCATGGGCGCCGAGCAGTTTTGCGTCCTTCTCCGGCACCCCTTCGGTAATCATCGAGACCACTTTGATGTGCGGATCGTCCAAGGCTTCCATTCCGCCCTTCATCGCACGGTCCGCACCGATGTAGACAAGACTGGTGTTGATGGTCGGATGGTTCTTCGTCGCTTCCGCGATGGTTTTGTAGATTGGAATGGCGATGAGACCGCTGCCGTAGGGAATTTCGTTGGTCTTGCCGGCGTCTGGAGGATAGACGAAAGCCTCAACGTTGAGCGGGCGTTTGATCAGATAGCAGAACTCCGCCATGCGGCGCGCCGCGTTGACACCTGCAGCACCCCCCTGAATCACCACGCGGGTGTCTTTGTTTGCCAGAATACTCATCGCAATCTCCCTCTGTTCTCAATATCCAATCTGAAGTGAACGGGTAGGCTGGAGAGCGGTCACGCTGCTCCGCCGCCGGCCCCTGACACTCGTTGCTTACTTTTGCAGCGCTTTGTCGACGATGTCCGTCAGCGGGGTGTTGCGATCAAAGACGTGGATGTCGAAGCCCTCGTCCTTCAGCGCGCGCATGGCGTCAAGTCCCTCTTTCTCACGGGGCCCACCGCGGCGCACCCAAATTTTTACACCCTTCAACTTGCCGTCGCTCTTTGCCTTGCGGAATCCATTGATGATGCCGCCGAAGGTCTTCTTCACGTCGGTAAAATTGGCAATCGCCCCGCCGACGATGATGTTCTTGATGCCCGGCAACGAACAAACTTTCTCCGTCAACACTTCGACGGCCCAATCGGGGGGATCACCTGAATACTCGGCATAGTTCGCCAACTTACCGCCCCGCGCCACGACGGCATCGGAGTAGTAGACGCTCGCACCTCCGCCGGCCGGAAGCATCGCCGTATCGCCGCCCGGAATTTCGATGAATTTGACGGACCCCTTGATCTTGCTGTCAACCGCCATGACTTCCATTTCGTCTTTGCTGTAGGCACGTCCAAATTCCGCCGCAAACTGGAAATTCCAATCGGGATGGCGGAACTTGGCATCACCGTCCAGCAGCGTCACCGCATCGAGTGCGACCAGTTCACCGTCGCTCTCCCGCGTCACGACAGGATTCACCTCGAGATACTGGGCGTCTTCATTATCAAAACAGGTGAACATCTTTCCGGCGAAGTCGGCCATTTTCTTGGCGACCGAACCGGTAAACCCTGCATCTTTGGCGAGTTGTTCCAGCTGGTCCGGGGAAGGGGTTTGCCCGACATCGAGACACAACCGCTTCACACGCTCCCAATTCGACTCCACCTCAATACCGCCGCAATTGGCGACGAGGATTTCGGCGCCTTCACGAGTGGACTTCACCGCGCAATAGTATTCTTCTTTGTGGGGAACCATTTCAGAGACGATGACCTGCGAGACGGTGATGCTCCCGACCTGGCGGCCGATCATGTCTTTGGTCGCCGCAACGGCACCGTTCAAGTCGAGACCGACTTTCACCAGACCCAGCTTAAACCGGGAACCCAGCGCTTCATGCGCTTTGGCGACTAATTTAGTCTGCTTCATCCACTCATTGACTTGGCCGAGCTTCGCGAGCTCGTCCGCGGAGGTAACAACCGCATAATGTGGAACGTGAATTCCCCACTTCTTCATCAGTCCCATCCCGGGACCTTCTAAAACCTTTGCCATACGCGTTCTCCTTCGTATTCGACTCAGCCGATAGGGGAGACGGATTGTAGCGGAAATCAACAGGACGACTCAAGACACCAGAGGAACTAAAAGAAAGCGGATCAAAAGGCCTAGCGTGAGATTTTTAAACCGATTAGGTACTAAACAGTGGAAATATATGATTTTTGTTCTTGACCATCATCTTGAAGATCGAAGAGACTGGCATCGCGAGCAAAAATAGGCGCTCCGTTCTTCCTGAAACCGTCGAATCCTCCCGCCACAGTGATTGGGACAAGGCTGGTCCGCTTTTCCATAGACCAGATGCCGCCGCTTGTATTGCCCTTCTGTTCCATCTGGGGCCAAAAAGTCCCGGACGCTCGACCCACCACAGGCGATCGCTTCATGGAGGACCTCACGCATGGTGTGGTAGAGCCTTTCAACTCGGCTCACTGAAAGTCTGCTGACCTGAACATGCGGGTGCAAACGGGCCCGAAAGAGAATTTCATTCGCGTAGATATTCCCGATCCCGGCGATAACCTGTTGATGCATCAAGAGCGATTTAAGCCGACCCCGTCGCTCCTGCAAGAGCCTCTGGAAATCTTTCTGTGACGCAGAGAGCGGGTCGAGTCCGAATCGACGGGCGAGATATCCGTCAAGCCCGGCCTTATCCAGTAACGAAAGCCGACCGAACCGACGGGGATTCCAATACCGGAGCTCCGGTTCACAGGCTCCTTCGAACGATAGCTTTACATGGGTGTGCTGCGGATGTTTCGTGCGAGCCGACTGGAACAAGAGGAGTCCGGTCATCCCGAGCTCGGCCACCATATAACGGCAGGCTCCATCATTGACAAACTGTAGGGCGATGCTCTTGCCGTATCGATCGACAGACTGCAGAGTGGTCTCTGGATACCAAGACCTGGTGGTGTAACCTTCTCGAACGATATCTGCACGACCGATCCATACGTCTTTCAGTCGCGCCCCGAGGAGGCGGGTACGAATCTGTCGAGCCACGATTTCCGCCTCTGGAAGCTCCGGCATGCCTGACCCCAAGTTGAGCTAAAATGGCGCTCCATTACGCCATGAGAACGGGCGAAAGGCAAGGCGGGAATGGGAGAAAGAAAAATTGGATGATGATTGGATTTAAGAATGCGGATGGAATTTCCGGACAGTGCTAACGATGGAATAACTTAGGATGCTCCAAAAGACTGTCCGGCAAGGCCGCAGCGAGGTCCTTGACGCGAAGAATAACGAGGTGCACGGCGCGGTGCCCCGGACACCCATATTCTTAGAAGCCAAGTCGTAATCTTTGTCTGAGTGACGTGAGAACGAAGCGGGAGGGCTTTTTATCAGCCTGCTAGGCGGCGCGCCGGATTTGGCGGACCTGTTCAATGGCCACCTGAAGATTCGGCAACGGCATGGCACCCGGGCGCCGAACCATGACCAACTTCAAGACTTCATCGTAGGTCCGGCCTTCAACGCAGCACAGATAAGCCATGGCCACTGAAACGGAGCGCCCCATGCCTGCCCGGCAACAGACCAGCGTCCGGCCCTTTGACGCACGGGGCTCAAGCCATTGAACCGCTTCCAGCAGCTTGGCAGGATTCGCCTTCGCAAATTCTCGAAAAGGTATCCGGTGATAGTCCAACCAGGCAGCCGGTGCGATGGAAAACTCTTCCGCGACGAGTAGGAGTGCGCCGACCACCTGAGGGGGTTCCTGCGCATCATCGATACTCCCCACCGACAAATTATCCGTAATCTGATGCATCGTGCTGTCAGTATATCGCGACTCTGATGTGCGTCAAGCGATCTCGCCGGCTCTGCGGCGATGGTTGCCATTTCAATTCCTTGGTCGCTATACTCTCGATATGGTCACCCTTACCCAGCAGGAGGTGGAACGTCGCCTGAACGCGGTCCCATGCGCCGTCTGCAAACAGTCAAGCTTCGCTATCGACGAACGGTTCATGGGAACAGACGGTGACTGGCGGGGCATCTGCAAGAAATGCTATTACACCTTTCCCGTCTACACCGATATGGAGTTCTATCTGCGGACACAGCCGGATGTGCCGTTCAGGTTGAAGGAGATTTCCTGCACGGCCTGTAACCATCATGGGGTAGATCTCGATTTTCGAGCTACCCTCTCCGTGCGGGATGCATATTATTTCGTCACGTGTCAGGGTTGTAACCGACAATTTGTGGAGAAATCTTCGTTAGAAGCCTTTGAATAATCGGCCGGCACTTTTGGTGTATACTAAGCCCATGTCTGACAATCCAAAACAACCTGCCCCTTCATCGCCGGAAGACACGCCGAAAGCGAGAAAAGAAATTCCCCTCATTGCCGTTCAGCATGATGACGCCGTGATGGCCGAGGAAATGGCCGATCTCTTCGAAGAAGATAAGGTGTCCCACCAGCACGGCAGCTCCGAGCCGGAAGCCGATTAGTCACGTGGTCTTTCTACACTGAACGAATGATATTTACCGCCGCATCTCGCTCGATCCGTCCCAGCGCCGAAATCTTGCTATCTCGTGCTTTGTGAACGATTCTTTCAATCTGCACGACCGCGCCGCGATGCCACTGATCGAACGCCGCGTTGTGAGGAGACGCGAGACGATCTTGCCGTCCGACTTCTTGGCGGCCACGCTCGTTACAGAGCCAGGCGCGCTTCTCTCCTTTTAATTCCCGCAATTCGCTTACGACTCGATACACGTCAGGCTGCCGCTCCACCGCCGTTCGTCCATCTTTTTGCAACAACAGGTAGGAAAATTTCAACGCGTCTTTGATGAAGCCGACCGCTTCATCAATGTCCCGAATCGATGACGGTGGGTTCCAGGTCCGCTCCTCATGGCACCAATCATCGGACCTTATCAATGCCGGGCAGTTCCTCTCATGCAGACATGGACTATAGATGGTGCAGTCCTTCTCTCCAACCAATCGATCACGCACTTCGTGCAGTGCACGGGATGTTTCGCGCAGGGCCGGCTCCACAATCATCATTGTGCCGTGCGGCATGAGGAGCGATAAACAGTCCGTCACTAAGCCAGTTCTCCCTTCGATGGGATCTCCCCTATCTGTATGCATTTCATTCAAGCAATTGGCAAGAATGATGAGATCAAACGGTCCCTTCTGTCGAACCTGTTCCAACCAGGCTTGTCGCTCTACATCTCCCTCATATGTCTGCAAGTCCGCATTCTGAATGCCGGATGCTCGGCAGTACCGTTCCCACAGCTGTCCGGCTTGCCTGAGAGCTCCGGCCGAGCTATCGACGGCGGTAACGGATACCGTGCGAGGCAACTTTTGCTGATACCACCAGTCGAGAACCGCCAATGCTCCGGTCCCTGGCCCCGATCCGATGTCGAGAACGCACAACCCCTCGATCGGTTCCGGAGTCGGCATCTCCTCGAGCAACAATTGGATTTTGGCCAAATTAACCGGGAAGAAGTACTGAAGGTATGCAGTCCCCAAGAGCTCGTCGTCTAAATAAGTTCGGCTCACCCGACTCCGGTCTTTGGTAAAGATTCGAGACAGTTCTCTCACCGCCTGTGCGACGTTCTTTCGTGAGAGACCTTCCTCTTCCAGGAGTTCGGAAAGTAGGCCAAGGAGCAATGGCGAGACCTTGGCGTTGAGGGTTTGCATCAGGGTAGTGTATGCTCATTTCATTGCGGAGGACAACCATGACGGATGAAATCCTGAAAGCCTACAAAGAGGTAGAGTCGGCCGTGGAGCGCTATATCAGGCTGTTGCACGACCACGTCACGATGTTACAGAACGTGGAACCGCCCGGCTCCGACAAGGTCGTCCGCCTCACGGCCGGATCGAAGGCGATGACTGATAGTGCATCAATCTATCTCTCATACGCGAAGTATGTGGCCTACGGCATGCCGGCCAGTGAAGAAATGATAGAGGATGAAATTCAAGGGTAACGGCACTCGTATCTCGTAAAGCGTCGTTCGTCAATGCTTGCGGGATCGTTTCACGGATGACGGGCCACGCGGTGCCGAAAGCAAAAGAGCCTGTCCGGTCTCCCGGACAGGCTCTTTCTTTCATTCACGAGAATCGCTGACTCAGATGCTGCGCATGAAATGCGCGACTTCGTCAGGATTGACGACTCCGCCCATGATCTGCGACATCGCAACGTTGGTAGACTTCTTTCCGCTCACACCGGATTCAACCTCATCCACGATCAATTCCACCGGCATCGACTGACCACCATACACGCGCGGGCCGCCGATGATTTTTGCGTTGGAGAAGCCGTAGATGGCTGTCGCCACCTCTTTCGCCAACCAACCCACGTAGTTGAATTCAGGGACGACGATCAGCTTGGCCTTGCCGCACAACTGACGGAGTTCCTTCGTCGGGAACGGACGGAGGGATCGGACTTTAATCAATCCGACCTTCATACCTTTTTCCTTGCAGAGACGAACCGCTTCGCGCGATTGCGCGGCAGCGCTGCCGGACGCAATGATGATCACTTCGGCATCATCGACATTCTCTGCCGTGAGCAATCCACCTAGATATCGATCGATGTATTTGCGCGAACGCTCGACGGCCGCCCAGACTTCCTGCTGCCAGACGGCGTGGATGTTGTACGCCATGAAGTTCGATTTCTGGACCGGCGCATCGCGGGACAGACGAGCCGGAGGATTTTCCGCATCGAGCACGGGAACAGCGCCGCGCCAAGCTTCGCGCGGCGGCAACTTGATGCCACGATCCTGCATGCGCACATAACCACGGGCATGCGTCACAAAGAAGCCGTCGCAGCAAACCCCGACGGGCAATGTCACGTCATTCTTTTCGCTGATCGTGAAACCGGCCATCGTAAAGTCGAACATATCCTGCTGATTCTCGGCGTGGAACACGATCATGC
>CAYXKP010000174.1:0-8914 GCA_964465695.1 uncultured Nitrospira sp. | reverse complement strand
GGGGCCGGGACGGTCGGGAACGTCATGGCGAGCGATGTCAACGCGAAGATGCTGGACATCCAATCCCGCACCATCGCCGACAATGCGGCGTTTGAGGAGCGGCAGTTTCGGCGCAAGGCCAAACTCGACGCCGGGTCCAATGTGGCGACAGCAGCGGCCTCCGGCGTGGACATCACGCGGGGCTCTCCCTTATTTGCCGAGTTGGACTTTGCCAAGCAGACCGAAATCGAAGCGCAGTCCATCCGGCGAGCGGGCAAGATCGGCTCGGAGAATGCTCGCTTTGGTGCGCGGATGATTCGGCGTCAAATCCCCTGGGACATAGCGACTGGGGCCCTATCACTCTTCAAAGATGAGCGATCGGCGGGAAGCAGCATCTTATCGAGAATCGCAGGGGTTAAGTGAACTCCACTCTTGCTCAAATCATCAGAGAGACTCAGGCTAAGCCAAACGGATTAGATCAGTGGCTTGGGCATTGCCCGGCCCATGGCTCTCGACGAAACCGAGATCTCAGCATCGCGCTTCGAGATCGTAAGATCTTGCTCAATTGCTTCGCGACCTGCCCGAAGGAAGCGGTTTGTCGGGCGCTTGGCCTTGTGCTGCGCGATCTCTTCACGGATACCCCCGTCTCCCACGCACAACGGCCAACACCGAGACCACCAAAACCAGACCTTTCCGCGTTAGCCTTTCAGTTCGAGCTAGGAGCACTCGATCGGCGACTTCGGGCGGAGCGGGTGCTGGAGACGGCGGCACACTTCACCATTGAAGGCTTAACGGAGCCGCAACTTGATCGGGTGATGGATACGATTGCTGCGGCGTTCGCGGATCAGGAACGCGCCGAGTTCTTGGAAACCATTGCGGATGACCTGCGAATGAAAGCCTATCAGGAAAGGAGCGCTCACCATGCCGCCTAGCGTTGAAGATCTTGAAGAGTTGGCACGGCAACCGCTTCTGAGTAATGGCACAGCTCCTTCCCGACAAGGGATGGTGCTTTCCGGAACCGATGAATCCTCGTCCATCGGTCACTTCTCCCCGATGACGCTTTCCCAGCTCTTGGATGAACCGGAACCTCTTGAACCGGACTGGATCCTAGAAGATCTCCTCCCTGCCGGAAGTCTGGCCTGCCTTGCTGCGAAGCCGAAAGTTGGGAAGACCACCATCATCTACGAACTTGCCGTAAACGTCGCCACTGGGCGCCCCTTTCTCGGTCGGAAGACAAAGCAAGGTGGCGTCTTGATCCTCGCGATGGAAGAACATCGCCGGGAAGTGAAGCGGCGCTTGCGCAATCTTGGGGCAGAGCAACACGAGACAATTCATATTCATACCGGTCCGCTGACAGACTCACCTGATACGCTGCATGCCTTGCAAGCCTATATCGCTCAGCACAGCATTGTGCTTGCAGTGTTCGACACACTGAACGCCTTTTGGTCGGTATCTGAGGAAAACGACGCGGGCGCCGTCACGCAAGCCGTCAAGCCGCTCCTGCAACTCGCCCGGGAGACCGGCGCCGCAGTCCTGCTCATCCATCACGCCCGCAAGTCTGAAGGGGAACACGGCGATGAGATACGGGGCAGTGGAGCCCTCTTCAGTCTGCTCGATGTGGCGCTGATCCTCAAGCGGCATGAGGTTGAGACGCAACGGAAGTTAGTCACGATTAGCCGGTACGCCGAATCCCCGCCGGAACTGCTCCTGGAATTGCGTGAACATGGCTATGTCTCATTGGGAGACCCGGCCGCCTCCAGTAAAGCGGCGAAGTTGGCCAAGTTGGTCGACGCCTTAACTGATACCCCGCTGGACGCGAAAGCGCTCGCGACGAAGGCCGGTCTCTCTGCCAAGGCAACGTATGCCCTGCTTGAGGTGTTACACCAGCAAGGTCGAACCGTGAAGGGTGGGACCGGGAAGAAAAACGATCCGTTTGTGTTCTCGAAAATGGTTTCCGTTTCCCTCCCTAAGAGAGGGGGCCCGGAAGCAACGAATTGCCCGCCCCTCTGCCCTTCACAGAATCCCTCACCCCCTCACGGGGGATTCGTTTCTTCCTACCCCTCTACCATGGGGGTAGAAAAGAAAGGAACCATTTTCCATGTCGATTCAGATTCATTGCTTCCACCCCCCGTACCCCCTGGAAGCAACGAATCAGAGGAGGTCGTTGAAATATGAGAATTGAAGCCTTGATTCCTATTCGAGTTCGACGATCAGGTGCTGAGCTTCGTCTTGTGCCTGGCGTTCCGGTAGATCTGCCTGAGGCAGAGGCATTGAAACTCCTTCAGCGAGCACCGAACAAAGTCCGTGTTGTGGGGGATGACCGGGTAACGATCGAACCAGCCGTGAAGCCGGACGGCTCCCCTCTCACGCCCGTGTATTGGCAACGTCCTGATGGATCGATCGCTGGACCGGCTCATGTTGAGTTCTTCTGTCAGCTATTCGGTTCAGATGGGCTAATTGTGGCCCTCAAGGGTGCATTGTTCTGGATCAACGCTAACCTGTTACGTTCTCGTAGCACTTTTGAGACGCAACAACGGTCCCTTGTTGAAGTGGATCGAGAGATATTGAAGGCCTGAACGAGGGGACCTTTACGCCGTTCTCGGCCAGGAACAGCCCAAAAGAAGCCATGAAGACATGAAGAGTTTAGATCGCCTCTCACTCAACGGTCCCCTTCCTATCCCCGGCTCTCGTCGCGGGAGGCCCGGACGGCCACGGAAAGGCGATTCCGGCATCTTTGAGCCTGTTTCCGGACACAGTGCCGGGCACAGCATGACTGAAGCCCTTGAGAAACCAAGAGAAGACCAAGGAGCACCGGTTAGGGTAACCGTGGTTCCTATTGCGCCTCGCCTTTTGGACCTAGAAACCTCCGCTTCCTATCTCGGTGTAAGCCATTGGACGATAAGGGAAATGCTAGATGTCGGTGTGCTGCCTCGCGTGAGAATTCCACTGCCGAATGGCGGTGAACTGCGCAAGATCTTAATTGATAAGGGGGACTTGGACCGGGCGGTTGAATCGTGGAAGGAAAAGGGAACGAATGGTTCACTTCGGTGATTGGTCTATAAAAATTGACCCCCGTGGGGAGGGGCTTTTGATGGCTGTCCTGTCAGCCCACGTGGAGGTCTCCCCGCATTTTTTAGATTTTGGAAAATCGTTCACAGCCGTTGAGTCGACTATGAGCAGCGCCATGAAGGAGGTTAACCGTGCCGTATAAGGGGTCAGGAGTGCAGTGCGGGACGTATGGGCATACCAAAAAAGATGGCTCCCCATGTCGATACATCGTCTATCCCCCGGCAAAAGCTTGCCTGCACCACGCCGCAGACAAAACGAAGCAGCGGGAAGTTTTAGAGAGGGCACGTCGAGCCTCAAAGGAGGCGAGTCTCCCGGCGATCGATTGTAACAATTTCGAGACCATTCAAGATTGTCTCACCGTCCGGGCGGCGGTGGTGAAGGAACTGACCACAAAGCCGCGCCCGAACTATCGCGCTCTCGACATGATCTTGAAAGCCTGTACGGGCGCGAGTGCGGACCACGGCGTGAAGGCCGCTGAAAAAACCAATGAATTGCTCTTGGCGTTGTCTGGTCATGGAGCGGGCTTGCAGATGCTGGAACGGTTACGAACAGCGAAGCTGCGCGTGCTCCCGGGCAAACGCGGCCCAGCGCTGGAAGTCATTCCCGCGTCAGACAAGCCGGAGCCATCCAACACCCCAACCGAACCCGAGGAGGCCTCGAATGCAGATTGAAAGTCATAAGGTGTTCATTGAGCACGACCCGAAGGGGACGAGCTGGCTTGTCGTCGGCGGAGTTGGCTACGGGGTCCATATCCAAAAGATACGAATCACCGCTGAGGAGTTGGCCGGATTAGTTGCAGAGTTGTCCCGTGAGTTTAAAGCGTGGCAGGCACGAGAAGCCGCGAACCCGTACCAGGTTCTCGCGGTGCCGCCCGACGCAAGCGATAAGGTTATCAAGCAAGCATTCAGAAAGCAGATGCACATTCACCATCCAGACAAAGGAGGTTCCCAGGAAAAAGCAAAAGCCATCAACGCCGCCTATGAATTGTTGTCCGACGTTGAGCGAAGAAAAGCCTATGACCAAACTCTCACGCACTGATGAAAGGAGATCATGCCCATGACTGCGAACGAAGCTATTGGAGTGCTGCAAAAAATTGAGACGGAGGAACGAAACTGGCGCGCCGCACGCGTTCAACTTGGCGACTTATTGACCGCTGCCATTGAAGCCGAGGAAGTTGTGCAGCGATCCGCCCGCGAGGAGACACGGATACGATCGTCCATATCGGATCTCACGCGTGAACGAGAGGACCTCCAACGCCAGATCGCTGATCTGATGACGCAACTCTCCGGCTTCAATGCCCAACTGGCGGCCAAGAAGCAAGAAGAACAGGACGCGCTAGCGGAGGTTCGAAGCCAGCGACAAGCCGAAGAAACACGGTTAGGCGAGATCCAAAAGCAGCTGGCGGCCATGCGTTCCACGTTGAACGCGACAGCGTAAGGAGGACGCGTCATGAATGAATTCATCTCAGCATCCACCCCAGCGGTGGGCGAATCACCGGCGACCGTGGAGCTAAGAAGCATCATCAGCGATCCAGGTCATCGATTGCATTCGGGGCTCATGCGCGGAGATCCCGAAGTCGATCGATATCTCAACGACCTTTATCAAAAGCATCACGGAAGGCCGAACGGAACACCGAGCAACGAGGCCGGCCCCGACCCACAGCCGCCGCTTCTCACCACAGAGGATCGGGTGGCACACGCGGCCTACGAAGATTTTCTGAAGCGGCATTTTGGCGATGAGCACGAAGCCGTGATGACGAATGTAAATGACGGCGCGAGAACTCTCTTCACCACGCCGGAGACCGTCAAGGCGCTCGATGTCTTCAGTGAAGCGATTACGAATCTCGGCCCTGACGCCGAAATCCTCTCAGTGAGATTTCTTGCTGACCTGGGGCAATTGGCGAGGACCCAACGATAACGAACGATTGTCTACCATCTCATATTGGAGGGACCGCGTGATGACCACCATTCTCGAACAAACTGAACAGCAACTAGGGGCAGCCACCGATTCAGCGAACGCCCTTCAGGAAACGCGTAAGCGACAAATCCAAAGCGAGATTGGACACGAAGCCTACGCAGCGGCCAAGAAAGCGCTTCCCGTGATGGAACGATACATCCAAGGGACGGTGATTCCCTGGCGGGAGAACATTGAACGCATCGCACAAGCGGGTGCGCGACTGGCTCCGCCTCGGCAATTGGGGCTAACCGTGTTTATGGCGCTTCGAGAGCTGGCTGAAAGATAACGGCTGGACGCACGCGCAAGAATCTGAGGCGGTGGCCTAGGAAGGAAACCGGCAGGAGGGTATGAGACAAGCACCCTCCCTTGTTTCATATGCGGCCTCCCGGGGCTCCGCTCTTGGAAACGAGGGCGGAGCGTGTTTACTTCACGCGATCGAAGAGGCGGGAGCGGGAATCTCGGCCGGGAACTTTTTCAGTCAGGACGTTGTACGGCTCTTCATAGGAGCGAGGCGCGAGCTGCGGTGGGTCACTAGATGAACGATGTGAGGGAAACGGGTCTTCGCGCTTCTGTATGACGGGCGGATAATCGATTGTCCCATCACTGCGCTGATAACCGGCTCCGTCCCGTGGAATGTAAGAGCCGCGCTTATGATCGAGACTGTTCCCGTACGAGTCCACCCATTGCGCCTGGGCGTCGATCGTGAAGACCAGCGTGAGGAGCAGCAAGGCGAAGAACATAACAGCCTCTCAGTAACAGCATATCAGAAGATTGACTGGAGAACATCGATGATCATGGCTGCGTACTTGGCTGAAGCTCCACGCTTATTATTTGACCAGCGGGCGCTGCATCCATGAAAGTCTGCCGTCCTTCTCCTTACGAGTAAAGAACCGAAATTCCGTCTCCCGTGGAAAGGTCCATACTTCGTAACCAATGATGACAGTAATATCGGCCCCTTGGAAATCCGATGATTTTTCAACATTTAGTATTGGGAATTCCTCAAGTAGATCGTCAAGTCGAATTGAATATTTCTCATCCACGTCTAATTGCTTCGAGAACCACTCATCCTTGTCACGTAAAAGACGGACTCTGCGTTTATCATCACACCCGACTTCTGAAAGATGCGTTATGTCTTTGATTAATAGTCTACAAAGCCCTACAGCCGGTTTGACATTTTTGAGAGATACATGCCCCGTATTAGCGATCGTTATTTCAGTTTTATGAGGTTCCGCCGGGTCAATTGGCCTGACATCCACAGATATACGAGGAAGAAATGTCACGACTGATGCAGGTAAACCAATGGCTAGCGCAATTCCGCCTACGATTTTCCAAACTATTGTCCATACTGTGGAGAAATACTGGCTGACTCTGCCTAATCCGTCTTTGTGAGTGTGGGTTATGGTTTCCCTGTTACGTTTTGGCGATTTTGGCATATACGCGGGCTGCTCGCTTCTTGACCAATCTGATCACTTCCCCTTCGGCAGGAGACCTTTCTTTTCCAGTTCTTCGATGTGCTCACGGGATAAATCAATTAGAAGTTGCTTCACTGATTTTCTTTGGACCGCAGCGGCAATTTTAATCTTGATCATCAGGTCTCGCGGGATATCTCGAAATACCCATGATCCGGCCGGTTCTTCAGAGTCTTTTTGTTTCGCCATGCGGCGGAAGGTATCACAAGTGCTTAACAATGGTAAACGACAGTTGACATGCTATGCTGTTAAGTGCTAGCATGCTGTCATTAGGAGGCATACCATGAAGATGGTGAGAATTTCCGTACAGGTTCCACAGTCCCTCAAGAAGCAAATCGACGCTGAGAGGATTCTCGGCACCTCAGCAGCAGGATTAATTCGTCATGCTTTGGAAAGGCATTTTTCGGCCAAGCGCAAGGGCAAGAAGGCGGCGTAGTCCACAACCAACCCAGGAGGGATTCTATGAATAGCGAAACTCAGGTTATCGACAGCGTTGAGGAGGTCGAGCAGGAGACATGCAGCAGCTACCGGGAATGTGAACCGTCCGAGGAGTGTCTCTTTCAAGGAAGGGATGAGGTCGGGCGCGAAGGATGGTTTCTGCGTCTTGAAGTGACCGGCATGTATACACGGCGGTGTGGACCGTTTGAGACGCGAGAAGAGGCCATGGAGCACCTAGAGAGTTTCGCCAACGATGTTGAGGAGGCGTTCACGGAGATCGGTAACCATCTACACCAGCCTGGACAGGTCATTACGGTGGAAGGCGTACCGCGATTGGTCGCCACGGCGACACAGGCGTAAGAATCATGACGGTCCTTCATCTCATCCAAGCGTATCGCAACGCGGACACGCCTACGCGGCGAGAAGACGAGCGGCACGCGGCGTGGTGGATCGATCGGATCGGCGCGTTCTCGGTGGAGGAGTTGACGACCGACTTGATCAAGCGGCAACTCCTCGCCTCCGCCAAATGTGGACGAAGTGTCTGGACGAGCAACCACTATTTTCGCTTCTTGCGTCGGGTGTGCGCATGGGGGCGGCTCATGGCCTACCTCCCGCTCGATCCTTGCCAGAGCGTTCCACTTCCAAAAGACAAGCCGCCAACGCTGCGCGTGCTCACGGAAGACGAAGAGCGGGGGCTCTGCGCAGCCCTCGGCCCGCCCTATTCATTGTGGGTTCGCTTCGCCATTCTCACGGGCTTGAAGCAATCGGAGCAGTTCACCTTACTGTGGCGGGCTGTGGATCTCGCTGGCGCGACGCTCCATCTGCCGCATCCCCACCAGACCGGGGCCATGGTTGCGCTGACGTTGCCGCCTGATGCCGTGGCGGTCCTCCGTGAACTGCATCACCTGCATCCGCCTTCCTTGTGGGTCTTTCCCGATCTGCGCAATCCGCACCGGCCGGCCAACGCTCACGCCTTTTATGTCGGGCGCTGGGAAAGTGCCGTGCGACGAGCGGGCATTCCGTGGTGTGCCTGGAAGGATCTGCGGCATACATGCGGGGTGCGGCTCGCCAAGCAAGGCGTGCCTGTACGAGAGGTCACGACATTCCTTCGCCAGCGCGAAGTCCGGCAGGCCTATTACTACCGCGCCCATCAGCCCAGCCAGCCCTATATCAAGAAATCCGTCCCGAAAGCCGTACCCATGGCGTTTACTGATCTTCACCCCGAACAGCTGCAGGCCCTCATCGGGCGGGACACAACCACGAGCCCGTTGACGTTTCAAGAACTCTGTCACCTGTACGCGGCGCATCATCTGAAGGAGCGCCCCAGCCGCCGCAACTTTGACCGTATCTATCGCCAATACTGGCAACCGTGGGCCGCTCGCGTAGCGGACACGCTCACGCACAAAGAAATCAAGCTCTGGTATCTCTCCCTCGCTCACACACCGGGTCATGCCAACAAAGCCGCCACCCTCATGCGGGCCATGTATAACTGGGGCGTGCGGATGGATCTGCTCACCTGTGCGAATCCGGTAACCCGCCTCATGCGCTATCGTCGCTCCCCGCGCGAGCGCTTCTTGAATACCCAGGAAGTGCAGCGGTTCATGTACGAACTGCCCTCTCTTCCGGGGAAGCCACGCGCTTTCTTATTGCTCTTACTCCTGACGGGCTGTCGTCGGGGGGAAGCCCTCAAGATGCGGTGGGCGGATCTTGACCCCACCACGCGCCTATGGCGGAAGGCCCGCACCAAAAACGGGAGCAGTCACGTGGTCCCGTTGCCGTTCCAGGTCATGGAAGTCTTGTCCTCGCTGCCTCGGTCCTCGGAATGGGTCTTCCCTGGCGCGAATGGCTCGCATTGGTCTGAAGCCAGTGCAGAGAAAATGTGGACGCGCCTCCGCCAGAACTGGGACCTCTGTGACGTGACCTTGCATGACTTACGGCGCACAGCGGCTAGTTATCTGGCGATCAGCGGGGAAAATCTCCCCACGATTCAGAACGTCCTGAAC
>CAYXKP010000173.1:0-8927 GCA_964465695.1 uncultured Nitrospira sp. | reverse complement strand
CCCCCAGCACGTCGCGGCCCGCCAGAACGATCGCCGCCGCCCGTTTGAACGGCATCGAGATATTGGCCTTGTCGGCTGAAATCATCGCGTTCACGACGTTCACCACATTGCCCCCGGCCAGGTAATGGGCTTCGAGGTCGTTCAGCGAAATCGTGAGGCCGGCCTTGACGGCGCTGATATTGGCGGTGACCACCGTGCCGGGCGGAACGCGGCGGAGGCGCATGCCGATCAACGTCAACAGCCCCACATAGGCGCCGGAAGCCCAGGCCGCGATCCAGAGCCGGATCGGAATGAAGTAGAGCACCAGCGAAGCGCCGACAATGACGAGCATCAACGTGGCGAAGACCCCTGCAACTCCGGTTTCAAGCTCGTTCATGCCGCGCTCCTTTCATGCCGTGGCTCGACGGATCGGACCACGATGCGGTTTCCGTCGATACGAATCACTTCCACCGCGACACCCGGTTCGACAAATTCGCCTTCCGTGACGACATCGACCCGTTCATGGTCGAAACGGGCGATTCCCGCCGGCCGCAGTGTCGAGTCGGCGATCCCTCGTTGACCGAGCCATCGGCGATCCGTTTCAGGAGCGGAGGCATAGCCCCCCTCGGCCGACAACCCCGTTTCGAGCACGAGGTCTCTCCCGAACGGAAGGCGCGGCACCATGCGCACCAACGCAAACGCCAGGAGGACGGCGACCAGCAATGCGGCGGTGACCTGCCCCAGCGCCGATCCCATGACGGTCCACGTGGCGCCCGCCCCGATCAGGCTCAGCCCCAATCCCCAGAGCAGCGCGACAATGCCGAGGGCTCCGGCGATCCCGAAACCCGGGATGACGAACACCTCGGCAATCAAGAGGAGCAATCCGGTCCCGATCAGAAGGACTTCTTCCCAACCGGCCAACTGAACCAACCAATGGCCCCAGAGGAACAGCGCCAGACCTCCGAGGCCCAGCGCCCCCGGCACCCCGAATCCCGGGGTCTGAATTTCCACGATGATTCCCAGCATGGCGGCGGCGATCAGAATCGAGCTCACGACCGGGTTGGTAAGCACGCGCACAACGGATTCCGCCCAGCTTTCTCGCGCCTGGCGCACTTCCGCTCCGGACAACTTGAGTTGCGCCAGTACATCGTCCACATGTTCTGCGCGTAAGTCGGCCAGCCCCAGCTGAAGCGCTTCCTCAGTCGTCAGGGTGAGCAGTTTCCCTTTTTCGACCACGCCGGACACCTCGACATCCGCATCGACCATTGCTTCGGCGAGCATCGGCGGCCGCTTGCGGCTTTCCGCAGTGGCGCGGAATTCCTTTCGCATATACGAGACGGTTTTCTCCTCAACCGGCTGGGCCGGCGCGCCGGGCATTCCGATCTGAACCGGCGTCGCGGCGCCGATGGTGCCGCCGTCGGCCATCGCGATGGTCTCGGCTGCCATGCTGATCAAGGCTCCGGCCGAGATGGCACGTTTGTTGACGAACGCGATGGTCTTCGTTTTTGATTGCAGCAACGCATCCCTGATCTGAACGGCTGCATCGACACGTCCGCCGAACGTGTCGACATTGAGAACGACTGCATCCGCCTGTGCGTCCGTCGCCTCTTTCAGGGTACGTTCGACGAACGGAGCCAAACCCAGATCGATGATCCCTTTGATGGGAACGACATAGACAACAGGCCGAGCCGGCTCGGCAAAACCGGACGGCACTGAGACGTACCCCGCGACGGCGCCGCAAAGCGCGACACTTACCGCGACGCCCCATCCGACCGATCGCACTTCCTGTCTCATACGCTGCATTTCATCCCGCTGCCACGAATCCTTCGCGATCGAGATGCTACCCGGAACGACACATTGGAGACGGCCGCGGAAGCCGATTTGAGGATCAGCCCGTGAGGTCAATGATCGGGAGCTATGACTGTGTCTGCGACACTATAGTGCATAGATGAGTTTTCTCTACTAGGAGTTTCCCACCGCCTTGGTTCAATTGAGCCGGCTGCCAAGATTTGCGGGGAATGGTCACGCCGGAGGTTCACCGGGGTATTGACTAGGCTTGTATGAGTACATCGCTTCTTAGAATACGAGTCGTAACGGCGAACGAGAACATGCCGAATCGTGATTGCATCATAGTGGGGGCAGGGCTGGCCGGCTTGTCTTGCGGCTTTGAGCTGGCTGAGCGCGGGTGGCGGCCGTTGATCCTGGAGGCGAAGCCGTTTGTAGGTGGCCGCACAGCCTCCTGGCGACAGGACGGCATGCTCGTTGAGTCAGGCCTTCATCGCGTCTTGGGATTTTACGAGGCCTTACCGGCCGTTTTGAAACGCGCAGGTCTGGACCTCGATGCCATGGTCTTTTGGGAGGATGAGTTTGAAATCCGGGTACCCGACAGCGGTCCCCATGCCCTCTTTGGAGCCGCGCCCCTTCATAAGCCCCTTCAAACCATGGCCGGCCTTGTAGGGAATAATGACTTGATTCCACCGCTCCAGAAAATGCGCATGGCGCGCTTCATTGCGGCGGGGCTGCGGGACTATTTCCGGCGGCCGCTCGAGCTTGATGAGCAGACCGTCGCCGAATATGCGCGGGCCTATGGAATACCTGGTCGTCTGATCGGCACAGTTCTGACGGCCTTGACCGCGGGGCTGTTTTTTCTTCCCCCGAATCGCTATTCAGCCTATGCGTTTTTCGGACATGTCGGCCCCTTCCTTCCTCGGCTGTTGCAGTTCCGTGTCGGGGCCTTTCGCGGAGGAATGACGGACGTGATGTGTGGGCCGTTTGCCCAAGCGATTGCGCAACGAGGCGGTCGGGTACGAACCGACGCAGAGGTATCGCGATTAGACGTCCGCAATGACCGAGTCTGTGGAGTGGAACTTACATCCGGCGAACGAATGGCCGCCGATATGGTCGTCGTCGCGGCGCCTTTGCATGCGGCGCAAGCCATCCTCAAGAAGGATTTCGCGACGCATCCCGATCTGGCCTCGTTCTTCAGCCTTCCGTCCATGCCGGCCATTACCGTGCAATACGAGTTGGATGCCCCAGCCACACCTCAGGACCGGACCATCTTTGGACCGGGGACCGCCCTCGCCACTTTTTCCGAACAGTCGCGAACCACCTTTCGCCATGTTCCTGGCCGGCTCTCGGTCATTGTGGCCGCCCCGGATGAGCTGATGATGCATTCCGACGAGGAACTCTTGCACCTCACCCAACAGGACGCTCGCCGTCTGGGAATCGAGCTCCAGAATCACATATCCGCTGTTCGAGTCATTCGCCATATCGCCGACTTCTATTCTTTCGAACCAGGCACGGAGCATAAGCGGCCGGCGCAAGCCACCTCTATCCCATGCCTCGCTCTGGCCGGAGACTATACCAAGCAACCGTACCTCCAAACCATGGAAGGCGCCGTCGTATCAGGCCAAAGAGCGGCATCGATCGCGATGGGGCAACGACATTGAAAGAACACATGAGGGCGCCGGTTCAATGGAAGGGTTGCTTTCGTTGAAGGGTTCGGAACCCACTTAACTTAAATGGTAGTGCACCGCGCGTTAAGCCTCGGGAGTCTTCCAGTCGCGAACGAGCTTTCTTCCGTCGCATCATGCTCCATGCTCGGGTCAGGACCGACCATGATCAGTTGTCCGGCCTGTGCCGGCGTCGTGAAGGCAGAGGTCCAGCGATACCCCCTCGTAGAGTTTCGCTGCAGTGTCGGCCATGTATTCTCGCTGGAAGAGTTATATATCGCCAAAGAAGAACAATTAGAGCACGCCCAACGGTCCGTCATCGCGCTCTCGAAACATCTCGAGATGATCCTTCGGATCGACGCGGAGCGGGACCATACACTCTCCCGCTTTCATCCGCGCGATCTCCGACAGCGACTCGAACAAATCTCCCGCCACATCACGGTGGTGGAACGCCTCATTCACGAGACCCGGCTTCCTTCGACCCGTGAAGCGGTGGACGGTGACGAACGCGCTTTCCAAGAGGAGAGATGAATCACCGACCGATCAAACGAGATGTCATCGTGATCGGCGCGTCTTTCGGTGGCGTGTCCGCCTTGAGGCAACTGTGCGGCGCCCTGCCGGCGGACTTGCCGGCGGTGGTCGGCGTGGTCCTACACCGTGGCCCCTGGTATGGGGGCGATGTCTCCCAGATCTATGGCAAGGCGGGACGCATCCGGGTGCGGGAAGCGAGGACCGGAGACAGGCTGGAACGAGGCGTTCTCTACTTTGCGCCCTCCGATAGGCACATGATGTTTCAAATCACACACGTCCAGCTCTCTCGGGGACCCAAAGAACATTTTACTCGACCGGCCATCGATCGGTTGTTTATGTCCGCTTCCACGTCCTTCGGAAAGCGGGTGGCGGGCGTGCTCTTGACCGGGGGCAACCAGGACGGCGCGCAGGGCTTGGTGAAGATCAAGTCGGAAGGTGGCGTCACATTCGTGCAACGACCGGAGGAAGCGGCACAGCCGACCATGCCGTTGAGCGGGCTGCAGGCAGATGCGCCCGGGTTGATCTCGCTCGACGCCCTGCCGTCTTTGCTCATCTCCTTAGCGACAGGCCGACCGAATGACATGGAACAGCCCGATGTGCGCGTTCCTCTCCGCGTTCCTGCCATGGGTCAACGCAGGGTGTGACCTTCATGGTGTTGTTCCGTGCTATCCATGAGGAGCCAATCGATCATACTCATCACGCGTGAGCCGATAGTGTTCACACGTCGCTGCTTCGAGCCCTTTGCGATCGACGATAGTGATGACTCCGTGACGATAGGTAATCAGTCCCGCCTGCTGGAGCCGATGGGCGACGTCGGTCACGCTGGCCCGGCGGACGCCCAACATCTGCGCCAAAAATTCTTGTGTCAGAGGAAATTGATCGTTGCCCACGCGATCATGGGTCATCAACAGCCACCGCGCACACCGGATATCGATAGGGTGCACGGAGCTGCAGGCTGCGTGTTGGGCCAGTTGATTGAACAACGCTTGGGTATACCGGTACAGCAACCCTGAGAAGTCCGAATTCATATCGCTCGTGAAGGCTTTGAAATCATCGACCTCCATGACCAACGCCTCGCCGGCGACCTGACAAAACGCGCGCAGGGGTATCGTATCCGTGCGGAAAAAGACCGGGAGCCCGAGCATCCCTTCATTCCCTACGGTGGCGACCTCGGCGGTCTTTCCATCATTAGTATCGCTGACGACGGAGAGCACCGTCGTGAGGGGGAAGAAGATTTGGTCTATCTTCTCATTCTTGTCATACACCTTGTCTCTTACAGACATCGGGACGGAAGTCATCCGGGCCAACAGAGCTTGGCGTTCTGAAGCCTTTAGGGTCTCCAGGAGACGATTCTTTCCTTTGGTCCGTTCATTCTTCGTGGGAGACATGGCGCCCCGGGGTTTACCCGTTTGATTTTCCACGCTCGCCTTTGTATACCGTATCAAGCCTTGGTACGCTAACGTACTAGGAGGAAGGATAGGAGCGCGTATGAGATATGCTGCGTACGATCTGGTCGTGATTGCGGCATCCCGAGGCGGAGTCGATGCGATCGCCCGGGTGATACAGGCGCTGCCCTGCGATTTGCCGTGCGCCGTGGTCGTGCTGCTCCATATCAGCCATCCCTCGAGCTACTTTCGCGACGTCCTGCAGCGCAGCACCCGCTTGGCGGTGAGGTGGGCCGGTGAAGGCGATGGGCTCCGCCCCGGGCATGTCCTCGTGGCTCCGCCTGATCGACACTTGATGATCCGATCAGACCGGACCTGTCATGTAGGTAATTTTGAACGTGTGAATTATGTCCGCCCGTCGGCCGATATTCTGTTTGAAACCGCCGCGCGTGTGTATGGGAACCGGGTCCTGGGAGTCATTCTCACGGGCGATGGGCGGGATGGCGCGATCGGAGCCAGGGCGGTCAAGAACGCCGGCGGCCGGATATTGGCCCAGGACCGGCAGTCCTGCGAGAGTTTCGACATGCCGCGCGCCGCGGTAGAAACGGGAGCGGTCGATTTTATGTTGCCGTTGAGTCAAATTCCGGCGGCCATCCATTCACTGGTCGCGATTCCCGGCGCGGACCAGTTATTTCAAGTCTCGCCCGATTTCGCCTTCGGGCATGTTCAGCAAGCCCGGGGGTTCAGTCTCCCGGAACCCGTCCCCGCCGCTTCTTCCGGGGCGTTTCCCAGTCGTTGACCACGTTTGTCTTGACCATAGTCACGATGGCGAACTGATGCATGGGGGGTTCTGAGTCATTGTGGTGGAGATAACTCAATGAACGATGAGCCCCGCAGTCCGCAAGGCCAGTCCGACAGCGACCCCGAGGAAACGCGCGAATGGCTCGACTCCCTTGAGTATGTCCTCCAGGCGAAAGGGGACAAGCGCGCCGGCTATCTGTTCGAGCGTCTCCGCGATCGGCTCGGTGCACGAGGTGTCCGGATCTCCAGCCCCTTCAACACACCGTACGTCAACACGATTCCCGCCGATCAGGAGCCTCCGTATCCAGGCAACCTCGAACTCGAGCGGCGCATCCGCAGTCTCGTTCGGTGGAACGCCATGGCGATGGTCGTGAAGGCCAACAAGGAACATCCCGGCATCGGCGGACATATTTCCACGTTTGCCTCCGCGGCCACCTTATACGAAGTCGCCTTCAATCATTTTCTGCGCGGCAAGGACTCACCCGAGGGCGGCGATCTCGTCTACATCCAGGGGCATGCCGTGCCCGGGATCTATGCCCGAAGCTATGTGGAAGGGCGTCTTTCTGAAGAGGCACTCCATCGCTTCCGGCGTGAAATCGGGACCGATGGAAAGGGCTTGTCTTCCTATCCGCACCCCTGGCTGATGCCTGACTATTGGGAAGTTCCAACCGTCTCGATGGGCCTCGGCCCCATCATGTCGATCTACCAAGCGCGCTTCAATCGCTACCTGCAGGATCGTAGGCTCAAGGAGACGAGCCGGCAGCGCGTGTGGGCGTTCGTCGGCGACGGGGAAATGGACGAGCCGGAAAGCGTCGCCGCCCTGACCCTTGCCGCCCGCGAGCAGCTGGACAATTTGATCTGGGTCGTCAACTGCAATTTGCAGCGCCTCGACGGTCCGGTCCGCGGCAACGGCAAGGTCATCCAGGAATTGGAAGCCGTCTTCCTCGGAGCCGGTTGGAACGTCATCAAGGTGATTTGGGGCGGCGATTGGGATCCGTTGCTGGCGCAGGACGATGAAGGCCTGTTGATGAGGCGGATGGGTGAAGTCATCGACGGCTGGTATCAAAAGTACACAGTGGAAGGCGGTGCGTTCGCCCGCCGGCATTTTTTCGGCGCCGACCCGCGTCTGCTCAAGATGGTCGCCTCCTATTCGGACGAACAGATCCACAAACTGCTCCGCGGCGGGCATGATCCGCGGAAAGTGTATGCGGCTTACAAGGCCGCAGTGGACCACCGGGGCCGACCCACCGTGATCCTGGCCAAGACGGTCAAAGGGTATGGCTTGGGAGAGGCCGGCGAAGGGCGCAACGTCACGCATCAGCAAAAAAAGATGAATGAGCAGGAACTGCGGGAGTTCCGGACCAGATTCAGCGTGCCCGTGTCGGACGAGCAACTGGCCTCGACGCCGTTTTTCCGTCCGCCTGCCGACAGTCCGGAAGCGAGGTACCTCGCCGAGCGGATGAAGGCCATGGGCGGGTCTCTGCCGAAGCGCCGCGTGGAAGCCGAGCCGTTACAGACGCCGACGCTCGATCAGTTCAAAGAGTTTTTGGAGGGATCCGGCGAGCGGGCGGTCTCCACGACGATGGGCTTTGCCCGCATGCTCGGCCGCCTCTTGGGCCTCAAACCATTCGGGACACATCTGGTGCCCATCATCCCCGACGAAGCGCGTACCTTCGGCCTCGAGGCGCTCTTCCGCCAATACGGTATCTACTCGCACATCGGCCAACTGTATGAACCGGCGGACAAGAGTTCCTTGCTCTACTATTTCGAAGCGACGAACGGACAGATCCTAGAAGAAGGCATTACGGAAGCCGGCGCGATGTCTTCCTTCATCGCCGCCGGTACGGCCTATGCGACCCACGGACTCAACACGATTCCTTTGTACATGTTTTATTCGATGTTCGGGTTCCAACGCGTCGGAGACTTGGTGTGGGCCGCCTCCGACATGCGGGCGCGCGGCTTTCTGCTGGGCGCCACGGCGGGACGTACGACGTTGGAGGGCGAAGGCCTGCAACACCAAGACGGGCACAGCCATTTGATGGCCGGCGCGTATCCGACGATCGCCGCCTATGATCCGGCCTTCATGTTCGAGCTGGCCGTGATCGTGCAGGACGGGTTGAAACGTATGTACCGGAATCAGGAGGAGCGCTTGTACTACATCACGCTCTACAACGAGCTCTATCCGATGCCGGCCATGCCGCCCGACGCCGAAGAGGGGATACTGGAAGGCATGTATCGTTTCCGTCCGGCGCCCGAAGGAGAGCGACCTCGAGCCCATTTGTTGGCGAGCGGCCCGCTCGTCCACGAAGCCGTCAAGGCGCAACATCTGCTGCACGAACGATACGGCGTCGCGGCGGACTTGTGGAGCGTGACCAGTTACAAGATGTTGCGGGCGCGGACGCTCGAGGCCGAACGGTGGAACATGTGGCATCCGGAGGATCCGCCGCGGAAGAGTTACCTCCAGCGGAGGGTCGACTCGTTCCATGGTCCTTGCGTGGCCGTGAGTGACTATGTCCGCCTCGTCTGCCAGCAGATCGCTCCCTGGATACCGGGCGGCTTGCTCGCCCTCGGGACGGACGGTTTCGGTCGGAGCGACACCCGAAAGGCCCTGCGCCGGTTTTTTGAAATCGACGCCGAGCATCTGGCCGTCGCGACCTTGTATGCTCTCCATCGCCGAGAAGGGGCGGTAGAGGCGAAGACCGTCCGCCAGGCTGCCGAAGATCTCGGCCTCCGGACAGACGATGAGGCGCCCTGGAACAAGTGAGGTTCGTGCTCGTAT
>CAYXKP010000172.1:0-8937 GCA_964465695.1 uncultured Nitrospira sp. | reverse complement strand
GCCCTGAGGTGCGCCCCCGATGGAGGCTGCTGTTGAAGAAGCTCTCACCGGAACATGATGTCCTGAACCCGCGTCAATGTGCGACGGTGCTGAAGGCTCTGGCAGATGAAACCAGGCTGCGGATCCTCGAATCGCTGCTGGCCGGAGAGAAATGCGTCTCGGATCTGGTTCGTGAATTGGGCTGCCCGCAACCGCACGTGTCACACCACCTGCGTATCCTGAGGGATTCCGGTGTGGTGGAAGGTATCAGGGAAGGGAAGCAGGTCTGTTATCGAATCGCACCGGTCATTCAGCGAGCGCTGGCCGATCAGCAGGGAAAGGCCCTGAATTTTGGGTGCTGCGAACTGCGATTCCCCGAGTCGGTGTTAACCTCGGTGAAGTCCCGAGCGTCGCACCTGGTTCATTCCTGAAGGTCCATCCGATGTTGGTGCGAGCATAGCAATGCCGCTAACCCTGCTGGGACGACACAATCCCCTCGCCTCCTCATCTGAGCAGCTTAAGGTGCTGGCACAGCCCAGCTCTCTTCTTTCGTTTGAGGCACAGATGAATCAAGCAGGCCTCTATCCTCTGCACGCCATCGGAATTACGGTCCTCCAGATCAATGTCGGCAAGCTCTGCAACCAAACCTGTCGTCACTGCCATGTGGACGCCGGCCCCGATCGCCCCGAAGTGATGTCCTTGGAAACAGCTGAACAATGTATCGAGGCTTTAGCGAAGACTGACATTCCAACGGTGGATATCACAGGAGGCGCACCTGAGATCAATCCGCATTTTCGTTGGCTTGTCGAACAGTCCCGTCAGCTTGGCCGACATGTGATGGATCGCTGTAACCTCTCCGTGTTGCTGCTTCCCTCACAAGAAGATTTGCCGGCATTCTTGGCTGCTCACCGTGTTGAAATCATTGCGTCGCTTCCGTCGTATCGTGCCAGCCAGACCGATGCGCAGCGGGGCGCCGGTATCTTTGAGAAATCCCTGGAAGCCCTCCGTCTTTTAAACCGTTTTGGTTATGGACGACCGAATAGCGGGCTCACCCTCAACCTCGTCTACAATCCTGTCGGCGCGTTCCTGCCCCCGAAACAAGAAGCGACCGAAGCCCAGTTCAAGAAGGAACTACGCACCAAGTACGGCATTGAGTTCAACCGACTCTACGCGATTACCAATATGCCGATCAGCCGGTTTTTGGAGTTCCTCGTGGAGAGCGGCAACTACGACCAATATATGACGCGCCTCGCCAATGCTTTCAATCCGGCTGCAGCCGCAGGGGTCATGTGTCGGTACACCCTATCGGTCGGATGGGACGGCAGACTCTACGACTGCGACTTCAACCAAATGCTGGAACTTCCGGTTGATCATGGAGCACCGTCGCATATCCGAGATTTCGACCCCGCACAGCTCCATCATCGCCGCATCGTAACACGCAACCATTGCTACGGTTGCACGGCCGGCTCCGGTTCCTCTTGCGGAGGAGCTGTTTCATGAAAGAAGTAATATGCTCATCATATTGAGGTATCTACATGACTCAATTGTCATACTTAGTGGCTCTCTTAATCGCAGTTCCGCTGTCCATCCCGGTATCAGCCGGCGATCAACTAACCGGAAAGCTCGTCATTACCGGATCCAGCACCATCGCCCCCGTAATTGCTGAGATCGGGAAAAGGTTTGAATCATCGCACCCCGGCGTACGTGTAGACGTGCAAACCGGAGGGTCCTCCCGTGGCATCGCTGATGCCCGAGAAGGATTAGCCGATATCGGTATGTCGTCACGTCTCCTCAAGGAACAGGAAAAGGACGGCCTCGTCTCTTATCTTTTTGCTCGTGACGGGGTGTGCTTCCTCGTACATAAAAACAACCCTGTCAGTGAACTCTCTGACCAGCAGATCCGAGACATCTTTACTGGTAAGATCGCGAACTGGAAACAGATCGGCGGCCGTGATGCACCCATCACTGTCATCAACCGCGCCGATGGTCGGTCCGAACTCGAGTTGTTCAGTCATCATTTCCAAGTCAAGCCCACAGACCTTAAAGCTCACCTGATTGCTGGAGAGAACGAGCAGGGAATTAAAACTCTCGCCGGTAACCCGAATGCGATCATTTACATGTCAGTCGGCACATCCGAGTACGATGCAGCTCAAGGGCTTCCTCTGAAGTTGCTGCCGCTAAACGGAGTGGCGGCCACCACTGAGAACGTCAGAAATGGCACGTTCCCCTTTGCGCGACCGCTAGTCTTAATCACTAAATCCAACCCCAAACCCGTAACGAAGGAGTTCATTGGCTTCGCCCTTTCCCCGCAAGTTCACGATCTGATCAAGGAGTTGTCCTTTGTTCCCGTCGAATAAAGACACAGTCCTTGTTTGGATCCTGCAGGCAAGCGCCACGATCGCGGGCATGGTTGTGATGCTGATCAGTGCGTTTCTGGTCGTTGAAGCTTTTCCAGTGCTGACTCACGTAAGACTGATACGGTTCTTCACCGACCCTTCTTGGCATCCGGCCGAGGGGTTTTACAACCTTACCCCGATGCTTTGGGGAACACTGTTTGCCATGACAGGTTCTGTGGTCATCGCCACGCCACTGGGCATTCTCTCCGCTGTCTTCTGTCATTATTATGCGCCAGCTGTCCTGGCCCGGCCCTATCGGCGCCTCATCGAGTTGCTCGCCGGCATTCCTTCCGTGGTCTACGGATTCTGGGGGCTCGTCGTGCTGGTCCCATTGATCGGCGAGATCCACCCGCCCGGTCCCAGTTTATTGGCGGGCATCTTGATCCTCACGATCATGATCCTCCCTACCATCGCGTTGATGGCCGATGCCAGTCTTGCCAACGTACCTCAACAGTACGTACGCGGAGCCGCTGCATTGGGGCTCCCGCGATGGGCAACGATCCGAGGAGTCGTGCTTCCCGCGGCCAAATCAGGGTTGTTCACCGGAGTAATCCTTGAAACTGGACGAGCCATCGGTGAAACGATGGCAATCCTGATGGTCTGCGGGAATGTGGTTCAGACCCCTTCGAGTCTCTTCGATCCGATCCGAACGCTGACCGCCAATATCGCCCTGGAAATGGCCTATGCCCTCGGCGACCATCGCGCCGCGTTGTTCGTCAGTGGACTCCTTTTGATGGCCATGATCGTGGCACTTGCAGTTTCGGCGGAATGGATCAGTCGCGGAAAAATCTATGGCTGAGCCCGTGAAATTAGTGCAAAACCGTTGGGAATGGCTTGCATTCGTTCTTGTCTGGGGAGCGGCAACGCTCGTGACCGCCACATTCTGCTGGCTGTTGGGGGACATCGTTTTGCATGGTCTGAGCCATGTCTCTTGGACATTTCTGACGACTCCCCCGGAGAACGCAGGACGCCGAGGCGGGATCAGTACAATCTTGGTTTCGACATCCTTGATCCTGGGAGTCTGTCTCGCGGTATCCCTCCCCATTGGCATCGGCACCGCGGTGCTGCTTGCCGAATTTACATCAAATCAAAACCTGTTCGGACGGATGACTCGTCGCAGTCTTGATGTCCTGACCGGTGTACCGTCGATCGTCTTCGGTCTGTTCGGCAACGCGTTCTTTTGCAAAACGCTAGGACTCGGCTTTTCGATTCTCTCCGGTGGACTGACTCTGGCTTGCATGGTGTTGCCGATCTTGATCCGTTCAACGGAGGAAGGGTTTCGTGCCGTGCCGGCCAATTACCGGCTTTCGGCCGCGGCTCTGGGACTGTCGCGCACCACGACTCTCGTTCACCTCTTGCTACCGGCTGCGGTACCCGGTCTCTTGGTCGGTTTGGTCCTTGGAATCGGCCGTGCGATTGCAGAGACCGCCGCGCTTATCTTCACAAGCGGCTATGTGGATCGGATGCCTGAATCGCTGCTCGATTCCGGTCGCGCGCTGTCCATCCACATCTTCGATCTCTCCATGAATGTGTCCGGCGGAGACGCAAATGCCTATGCCTCAGCACTCGTCTTAGTGATTTTGTTGCTCGCCATCAACGGTACCGCCTCCTGGCTGGCCACCTACAGCCTCCACCGAAAGATCGTGACGGTATGACGCCGGTTGAACCCATCGCAGGGCTGCGTGCCTTGCATTTGCTTGAAGATCAATCAGATGCTTGTAGGTCGCAACCCTTTGTAAAAGTTGATCGACTCAGTTTGCGCTATGGTGGGAATCCGGCGTTTCAGGACGTGAGTTTATCGATCAACAAGGGGTGCATCATGGCTTTGGTAGGACCATCCGGATGCGGAAAAACCAGCTTCCTCACCTGCCTGAACCGCCTCACCGACCTGATTGCCGGATGTTTTGTCTCGGGACGGATCACGATTGATACCCTTGATATATTGGCTCCAAGTACCGATGTCATCCGACTTCGCCGACGCATCGGCATGATTTTCCAAAAACCGAACCCTTTCCCCCTATCGATTCGGAGAAACCTCGAGTTTCCATTGCGTGAACACGGTCTACGCGATCGAGCACAGATCGCGCAGACGATCGAGACCATCTTACGCGATGTCGGTCTCTGGGACGAGGTCAAGGATCGGCTGGACTCGCCTGCGTTGGCGCTGTCCGGTGGCCAACAACAGCGCCTCTGTATTGCCAGATCCCTGGCCCTCTCTCCCGAAATGCTGCTCATGGATGAACCGTGCAGTGCCCTTGATCCGCTCTCCAGCGCCATTGTCGAAGATCTCATCGTCAGCCTGCGCGGACGCTATACTATCCTGATCGTGACTCACAACCTTGCCCAAGCTCGGCGTATCGCAGACGATGCCGCGTTCTTCTGGGTTCAAAACGGGGCCGGTCGGCTCATTGAAGCGGGGACCGCCAAGCAGTTATTCGAGAAGCCCTGTGATCCACTGACTGCGGCCTACGTCGGCGGCATGCGAGGATAGTGACCCGGCCGGCAGGCCCATAACCGTTCTGATATGAAGCAGCTATGCTATGGAAACGCACATGATGTTTCGTCTTTATCCGCCTTTTTTCCCCCCAGGGTCATCTAGATCTTGTCACCTTGATCCGCACTCTGCTAAGGTGCAGCACTGTCTTTTATCGTCCATTGGATTGTAGACACGCTGAATGGTCTGGGACCCAAAAGATCCGTGGGGCAAAAAGCCTGACCCGCTTGAAGAGGCGTTCAAGCAGGCCCAATCCCAATTCAAAGATATCTTCCCGCCCGGTACGTTGAAAAATCTCCTGCCATCAGGCGGCATCGTGAATCTCATTATCGCCGCCTTGCTGATCTTCCTGATCTGGCAGGCGGTGTTTATAGTGGCTCCCGACGAAGAGGGTGTCGTGAAACGGTTCGGCGTTCCAGTTCGTACGGTCGAACCGGGTCCTCACTTTAAGATTCCTCTCGTTGAAACCGTTCTGCAACCGAAAGTCGCCAAACTTTACCGCGTAGAAGTCGGGTTTCGCACGAATCAACAAGGCCGTCAACAGATGGTTCCACAGGAAGCTTTGATGCTGACCGGGGATATGAACATTCTTGCGATCGAATTCATCGTTCAATACAAGATTAAAGAAGCCCGCAACTTCTTGTTCAACGTAGCCGATATCCATGAAACCATCGGTAAGGCGGCTGAGGCCTCCATGCGGGAAGTGGTCGGTAAAAGCAAGATCGATGAGGCCTTGACTACCGGAAAAGCGGTGATTCAGCAAGACACTATGACATTGCTTCAAGCTATTATCGATCAGTATCAATCCGGCGTGCAGATTGCCGCCGTGCAACTCCAAGACGTCGGCCCTCCAGAAGCCGTCGCCGCCGCGTTCAAAGATGTCACGAACGCCAAGGAAGATCGGGAGAAGCTGATCAATCAAGCCCAGGGCTACCGCAACGACATCATTCCGAGGGCAAAGGGTGAAGCCGCTGAACTGGTCAACCGAGCAAGGGGGTTTGCTCAGGCGCGGGTCAATCGCGCTCAGGGCGAGACGAATCGGTTCCTAGCTACCTTAAAGGAATATAACCAGGCAAAAGACGTCATCAGCAAGCGGATCTATATCGAAACCATGGAAGAAATCCTTCCCAATATGGAAAAGGTCATCATTGACGGGAAAGGGGGGGAGCGTGTACTACCGTATCTTCCGTTAGACCGCCTCTCCAAACCTACATCTATGGCAGGAGGCAAGTCTCCCCCCCAGCTGGAGTCGTCCGAGGAGTCTCGGCCGGAACCATCCTCCGCTCTCAAATCGAGAGGGGCTCGGCCATGACGAAGCAAGGGCTGGTGATTGCACTCCTCGCTGTGACAGTTGCCTTGTTCGTGCTCGGAGCATCTCCACTCTTTGTTGTGGACGTAATCCAGACGGCGATTGTGGTCCAACTCGGCAAACCCGTTCGTAATATCACCGAACCAGGACTGTACGTGAAAATGCCGTTCGTCCAGGAAGTGACGTACTTTGAGAAACGACTGTTGGACTACGATTCAAGCGCACAGGATGTCATCACCCAGGACAAGAAGACGCTGCTCCTCGACAACTTTGCCAAATGGCGAATCACTGATCCCTTGAAGGTATATCAGGCATTCCAAAGCCAGCGCGGTGCTCTGCAACGGCTGCACGACATCATTTATTCTGAGCTCCGCGTGGAATTAGGGAGACACGACCTCATTGAGATCGTGTCAAGCACCAGGGCCGATATCATGAAAGTGGTTACCGAACGAGCGAGAGAAAAGGCCTCGGTTTACGGCATTGAAATTCTGGATGTGCGGATCAAGCGCGCCGATTTGCCTGAGCAAAACGAAAAAGCCGTTTTCGCACGTATGCAGGCGGAGCGGGAACGGCAGGCCAAGCAATATCGAGCGGAAGGAGCGGAGGAAGCACAAAAAATCCGATCCGAAGCCGAGAAGGATCGGGAGATTATCCTAGCCCAGGCCTATAAAGAGTCGGAAGAACTTCGAGGCGGCGGCGATGCCAAGGCGTTTCGAATTTATGCCGACGCTTACCGACAGGATCTGAGGTTTTTCGAGTTTACCCGCTCGATGGAAGCCTACAAAACCGCCTTCAAAGACGGCTCTACTTTGGTGATGAGCCCGGACTCAGAATTCTTTCGCTACCTCAAGCAACGCTGAGCTTCAGGAAAAGCCCACAATCTTTCCGCTTATGGGATCAAGACTCATCCGCTCACCGGCCGGCTTTTTGGGCAATCCCGGCATGAGCTGAATTCCTGAACAGACCGCCGTCACAAATCCTGCTCCTGCTAGAATCCGTACCTCTCGGATCGGCACCGTAAACCCGGTTGGTCTCCCCTTCAAAGCAGGGTCGTGCGACAGCGACAGAGGAGTTTTGGCCATACAAACCGGCAAGCCGCCGTAGCCCAACGTTTCTGCAGCATCGATTTGACGTTCGGCCTCCGGTTCAAACGTGACTCCGGCCGCTCCATACATGCGGGTTGCAATGGTTTCGATTTTTTTCCTGATCGGCCAAGACAATTCGTAAAGATGCTTGAAGTGAGCCGGCCTTTCGGATGCCTTGACGACGGCGGCCGCCAACTGTTCGGCCCCCCTTCCTCCGTCTGCCCAGTGGGTCGATACAGCCGCATCTGTCGCTCCCATCTTGACCGATTGGTCCCGAACCCATTGTAATTCATCTGGAGGATCATCCTTGAAGGCATTGACCGCAACAACGACCGGTACCCCGTGCGATAGAACGTTTGCGATATGCTGCTCCAGATTGGTGATTCCTTTCGAGAGCGCTTCCTGATTCGGACCCGTGAGACTGGGAGGCAATGCCACACCGGCCTTGGCAACGCCACCACCACCATGAAGTTTCAACGCCCGTAAGGTTGCCACAACCACTGCCACTGTCGGCGCAAGTCCCGAGGCGCGACACTTGATATTGAAAAACTTTTCCGCCCCCAGATCGCTGCCGAACCCCGCCTCCGTTACGACGTAGTCGGCGCATCTCATTGCAATCGCATCAGATACAATCGAACCGTTACCATGGGCAATGTTGCCGAAAGGACCCGTATGAACGAATGCAGGAGTCCCCTCCAGCGTTTGAACCAGATTCGGCTTCAGAGCATCCTTCAGCAAAACAGCCATCGAGCCTACGCAGCCAAGCTCTTCGGCCGTGACGGGCCTCCCTGACGTCGTCAATCCTACCAATATTCGGCT
Organism: uncultured Nitrospira sp.; assembly: GCA_964465695.1. Taxonomy (GTDB): domain Bacteria; phylum Nitrospirota; class Nitrospiria; order Nitrospirales; family Nitrospiraceae; genus Nitrospira_D. The sequence goes on along the minus strand of CAYXKP010000172.1, from coordinate 855 downwards.
AAGTCGCTCGCGGAGATCTTGCGGATCCCTCGCCAACGCCAATACCGCCATGACTTCTGAAGCTTCGGTGATGATAAATTGTCCTCGACGTCTGCCTGTTTCTTCTCCCAGCAGAATATCCCGGAGAGCGCGATCATTGATGCCAAGCGTCCGCGGCCAAGTGATAGATTGAGGATCAATCAAGAGCGGGTTACCTTGGAACAGATGATTATCGAGGAATGCCGAAAGAAGGTTGTGACCGGCAGCCACCGCGTGCGCATCCCCGGTTAAGTGAAGGTTGATATCCTCCATCGGAACAATTTGGGCATGCCCCCCGCCGGTGCCGCCGCCCTTCATCCCAAATACAGGACCGAGCGAAGGCTGCCGTAAGGTAAGCGCCGCCCGACAACCTCGCCTTGCAAGCCCCATGGCCAGGCCTATCGATGTTGTTGTCTTTCCCTCCCCCAAGTGGGTAGGATTCATCGCCGTTACGAGGACATACCGCCCTTTCGGCGTGGTATTGAGTCGGTCCAATATCAGCGGCGATACTTTCGCCTTATCCCGTCCGTAGAGGGTAAGTTCTTCGGCATGGATGCCAAGCTGGGATGCGACCTCGACAATTGGGCGGGGAGTAACAGATTGGACGATTTCTAGGTCGGTCAAGAGGCTCTCATCTGGTTTGTCTAGATAGCGGAGGTCGAAATATAACACAGATAGCCTGATAACATGAAGCAGGCAACTGAAACCGTGACAGTAGAATGGTTGGACTGGCTGGACGCAACAGAAATAGGTCGATTGAACTCGGTACGCTTTAAATCGCCACTACTCTAAGATGTACTTGGTGGGGTCCAGCGTCTGGCCGTTCAATTTCACCAT
>CAYXKP010000171.1:0-8963 GCA_964465695.1 uncultured Nitrospira sp. | reverse complement strand
GATTGCCATGCAAGTGGAATGGTGCGATGTGGTGCGCATTTTGCGCCACCCTACTAACCCCATGCAAATGATCCTCTATGTCTACAGAATTCACAGGGATGCGCAATTTGAGCAGGAGCTTCTTCATTTGATCTCTTATGCCTATCGCAATGCAGACAGGTTGCAAAAGATTGTGCACGGTGAGGCACGCTTTATTGAAAAGAGGAAACAAATGGAAGAAATGGCAGGGCGCGAAGCACCCGTCGATGTGATTGAGCTAACTGATGAGATAAGAGAAGCATTTAAGAAGTTGTGACAAAAAGAAATTGGAAAAATTAAATCAGGGAAGCATTTCCTTTTTTTGAAGATGTTGATTGGCGTGAACATTTCCTTTGAGGAGAGGCAAAAGGCCAAGCCAGTCACCCTGGCGGCATGGATCATGCTTCGCATGTTGCAAAACCCAAATGAAGAGGATAGGGAAAAGCTAGAGTTTTACTTGCTTGACATGAAAAAGTATTCCAACATGGATGGAGATGAGTTTGAAGCCAAATTCAAAAGAATGGAAGAGCTCGCGCGAACAGTTCTGCAAGAATCATTCAATGATTTTAAAACAGATGGGCAGATGCTAGCGAGGAGAGTGTTGGAGGCACCACAAAAGGCTGAGACAAAAGAAGAACCTCCATCGCTTGCGCCTTTGGCGCGGCCTCCCCTTGGTGCAATAGCTGTTAACATTTTCGCAAACAAGTTTTTTGAATTTAAGCAAGACAAGTCCTTGTCAAACCCATTTGAGATTCGCGTGTCGCTCTCCACTTTTCAGGACTCGCTGGCACATGATGGGCTCGTGGTTTTGCTTCAGGATCAAAAGGGTCGCTCTTCCCATCTGGCAAGAATTGTCGACCATCACAGTGATGGCAGTGATGTCATTTATGGCAACATTCCGGGAATGAGTTCTTTGATTTCTGCTCAAGCCTATGTCAATGTTCCTCCGCCTAACTTTGTGGAGTTCAAGTGCAAAGAAGGGGAGACTCCAGCACCCGAGGTCATAACGGAAGAGCTAAATTTTACTCCCGGTCTTGTGGTTGGCCAGCTTTTGCCCAAGAGCGGCCTTGTCGTGCAGAAAATTATTGTAAGTGATAAGGAAGCCCTTTTCGCTGCCATCAAGACTGGTCAAATTCCTTACAAATTTGTTTGCGCACAATGCAAAAAAATGGATGCTCCGCTAATTTGCACTGGGTGCGAAGGAGTGCGATATTGTGGCGAAGAGTGCGCAGAGGAGCATTGGAGGAATGGGCACGCGCTCATTTGCTTTGTAGAGAAAGAACGCATTGCTTTGGTTGGAAATCCAATTGACCCCAAGAACCCATATCACCGCCAGCTGATGGAAATGTTCAATGCATTTGAGGGAAGACCGCTTGTAGAGTTCTTGCTTGCAGTGCATAACAACAGGGAGCTCGCCACAAATCTTCCCTACTGGTTTGCCAATTTGTTTCCTGCGCGCGCGCTAAATCAAGAAGAGATAGACGAGTTGGACTGGATACTCGTTTATTGCGACAAGGACGTTCGCAAATTTTTAACGCTAGTGTTCAAAAACATTTTTCCCACAAGGAATTCAGAAAAGTTTGAGGACATTTTGGTCGCTCGTGCGCCACAGGCATTTTTCCGAGTTGGAAACTACATGGGTTTCATTCGTTCTTGCACATTAGGCAAGAAAAAGATTGTCAAACTTTTTTTGAATGTGATGCACTCCCAGATGGAGGCAATGGCAGATGGGATGAGAGAGGCAGCGAAAAATGGGCAATGGAACATTGTCATGCTCTTACTGCGCAACGGAGCGCTTCTAAGAGACGAGTATGACAACATTCTTGCTCTAGCTTCTGAAGCTGCACAAGAAAAAGTAGTTGAACTAATTTTGAAAAAGTTTGACCTGCCGCCGCGCATGCTAAGTCCGGCCATGAGTTATGCTTGTGGCAAAGGCAATATCAACATTGTCAAAATGTTGGAGAATCGCGGAGTGAAACCAAATTCGCTTAATTTGCTTTCCGCTGTTATCAATGACAGGGTTGAGCTATCGTCAGAAGACATTAGACGCGCGCAAGGAAAGGCCAAGTCAGATGAAATGATGAATCTTTTGCGCGCACTACCTCAAAAAAGGCAAAAGTCAGCCAATGAACCTCTTGGCTTTAGTCTCAAGCCAGACATTGGTGCCGTTACACAAGTCGCTGGTCAAGTTGTCTTGGGCAAGTCCTACCATTATGTGCGCATTACTGGCATGAGTGAGGCAGAGCTAGTGAAGCTTGCTCAAAAGTATGCAGAAATCAAAGGTCTCTTTGATTGGAAAGTCCGCGCACCATATGCTTGGGATGAGATTGGTCCTCATGTGACCATAAGCTTGACGCCGGGGCTCAAGCAAGGTGAAGACGTTCAAGTTGTGCTTAAAAATTTGCATCATTTCACAGACGGCAAGAGCAGATGGATTGCCTTTCACGTTGAGCTGCCAGAAAAGTTCAAATGCCCATATGGCTGCCACCTTTCAATTGGCCAACAAAGAATTTAAAAAAAAATGGAAGAACAAGAGGGGTTTTTTTCGTTTTTGAAGGAGCATAAGCAGGCCGCTTCTGCTTTTGGCGTAGCTGCTGTTGGTGTTTTGACCTTTGTCACTCGCTACCATGTTGCAAAGCCACATCAATACTTGGCAATCACTGGTCCTACCTTGCGGACAGGGATTGAGCATGACATGAAGCTGGCAAAAGCTGCTTTTCGCTGGCCTCTTCAAATTGTCACTCCGCTCGACATGACGCCCATTCATTTCAGCCTTCACCTTGACACCATGTCCAGTGACAAGCAAGACATTGGTCTTCCGCTCAATTTCACCATTGGCCCAGCTTCTGATCTTGCCTCTCTGCGTAAGTTTGCCTTGCGTTTGAGCAACTGCGATGGAGAAAAGCAAGAGCACATTGTGGCCAAGATTGCAGAGTCCGCCTCTCGTTCCATTGTGGCAAAGCTTGGGATTGAGCAAATCTTTAGCGATCGCGATGCCTACTACAAAATGGTGGAGGAACATTTGCAGCATGATCTGAGCAACTTTGGACTCGAAGTCTTTCAGTCTGGGAGCTCTGAGATTGAAGACAGCAGAACGCGCAAAGATGGGACCAAATACTTTCATTACTTGCGTCTTATCAAGGCTGCAGAAGCCGAAAAGACTGCCAACATTTCCGTGGCAGAGATGCACAGGCAGGGCAACATTGCAGTCAAGGAGAATGAGAGTATTACGAGGCAAAAGCAGATTGTGCTAGAGTCTGAAGCCGTGCAGGTTGAGACTACATCCAATATTGAGATTGCCAAGCAGCGCGCTCAGCAAGAGGTAGAAGAAGCACGCTTTCGCCAACAGGCTACTCTTGCCAAAATTGAAGCGGAAAAGGCAGCGCAACTGCGCGAAGCTGAATTGCAAAGAGAGCTCAATGTGAAGAACATTGCGCAAGAGACAGAAAAGATGCGCTCTGAAAAGCTTGCAAAAATTGTGGTGGACGCCGAAGCACAAGAGCGTATGGCACAGGCTGATCTTTTTGCTGCACAAAAGAGAGCTGAAGCAGTCCGTGCAACAGGCGAAGCAGAGGCGATGGCTCTTTTGGCAAAAGGAAAAGCCGATGCCGAAACCATTCGTTTGCGCTACGAGGCAGAGGCAGAAGGCCTCAAACGTTTGCAAGACACCTTGGGCGATCCATCTAACTTGCTTCAGCGAGAGATGATTCACAAAGGGACCTACGAGAGTGTTGCAAAATCGGCAGCAGAAGGACTTCAAGGGCTCAAGCCAACCATCTGGACACTTGAAGGAGGGACAGAAGGGGGCTTTAAAACGCTAGCTCCATACATTAAGCTCATTTCTGATGCAGTTGGCGTCAAGATCCCCCAGCAACAAGAAGGCCCCATTGCATCTCCTGGCGGAGGCTTTTTCCGTGGCAAGCTTCATAGCAAACAATAAATCCTTTATTGGATGAAAGTCCTCCTCCAGCAATCCATGAACTCTTGCTTTAGCGATTTGTGGAATCGCAAAGAAACGGAAAATGTGACAAGCTCTTCAGAGTTTTCGTCATCAAAAATAATTTCGCGCTCGCAGTGATGAAGCAAAAAAAGATACAGACTTTGATCCTTTGATTTCACTGCAAGGCGACCGAGCTGCTTGAACGCGTAGAGCGGAAAACAAATCCAAATGCGCCCACCTGTATTTTCTTGGCACGAGAGCTCAGTGTCAATGTCGTGATTCCATATGAGCGTGAGCATGTCAACAATCCCTTCATCTACTTTCACAGTCTCTCCATGATTATCAACCACAGGAACTTGCTTATGATCAAACTTTAGCTTTAGTTTTTTTTCCTCCTCCTCCATTTTTTTTTTTAATTTGAGCTCTTGAGCATCTTTATCCCATGGAGCGAAACATCCAGCTCATAAGCATTGGAGGATAGGGAAGAAATGTCTTCTGCTCTGAGCAAAGGGCTTCCAGTCTTGGGTGTCAAGACAATAATGAAATTATCATCACTGGCAAAGCTCTTGCGAATCAAATGAGCAAAAATCTTTTTGACCATGACTGCCGTCGGAGAGGATTTGGAGAAAAAGGCAACAATTTCCGCATTTGCATTGTGCTCAATGCAAAGTTGAAGAACTGCCTTGGTGTCGTTCAGGTTGATGGTTCTGTCAGAAGTGGGAACCTTGCGCTTGAACGATGCTTTGTTGCGAAACTCTCCCACTTTTTCATACTTTTCCAGCAGAGATGTCATGACACATTTGAAAAACATGTAGAGCTTTGAATAAAAAGCAAACTTGGGAGACATGTCATAGCGGCGAGAGTTTGGAGCGGTAATCTCGCCGTCAGACATTTTTGAGCTTGCATTTGCTCTTTTTGACCAAAGCCTTGCAATAAAGGTGAAAGCAAAAGCTTTGCTAAAGTCAGACATGTAAATGTTTGACTCAAAGACTTCAACAAAAAACTCCGCCCCGCATTTGGCATTGTTGACAAAGCATTGCGCAAGACACGTAGGAAGGTTTGCCTTTTTGCCAATCCGCTTGCCTTCTGCAATTTTGCGAACTTGAAATAAAAGAGCAAGCTGAGCTTCAAGCGCTTCCTTGTCTTGAGCAAAACGCACAAGCGAATTTTCTGGGTCTCTAATCTCAAAACCTTGACGCAAAAGGGCATCTGGCGTGGCAATTGGACTGCAGGGAAAGATTGCATCAAAGGAAAGGTCAAAGCTTAAATAATGTCCGGCTTCGACATAACCTCGAAAAAAGCACAGCTGCTCAAAAGTAGGAAAGCATTTTGATAGGGGACAAGTATGCGCTTGCTCCTTGAAAGTGAAATTCACAAGGGGGCCCTCCATTGAAAGACAAAAAAAATGACTGAACAACAAGGGGTTGTTGAGGACGTTGATTTTTTTGCGCAAGAAGCTCTTGCTTCTGCTCCTACCGACTTTATCCCTTCTCGCGGAGAGATTGTCACCACAAGCAATCAAGCTCAAGTCTTTTCGGAAGATGAAAAGAAGCGACGCTTGGCCTTGTGTTTTCCCGACATTCCCGAAGCGGAAAGGTCAGAGCGTTTCTTTGAGCAAAAGGCTTGGCTGGCTCCAACCATGAAAAACGAAAAGGACGTGGAGAGCTTTATCGAGACATACTCTGAAGGACTTTTGGAGCCGCACAAGTGCATCATTGTCGGCACAAATGGAAATTTTAGCTTTGCCATTTTTTGCAAAGACAGGGAGGGAATGCCCGAGTTTAAGCTTCCGCAAAGAGACAAGGCAGAAAAAAAGCAAGATGCCCCCGCCGATGCAGCTCCTAAAGACGCCAAGGCTGCCCTAAGGGAAAAGATTCGCCAGAAAAAGGCAGCTCGAAATGGCAATCCGCTCCCAAAGGAAAGCGAAAAGAAAAAGCAAGAAGAAGAAGAAGACTCAAAGCAGCCAATCAATGACTTTATCAAGAAGCTTGATGAAAGCTTTGATCAGTATGCTCGCACAAATGATTGCTTTGCGAGAAAGCTCATTGAGCATCGGCTTGTCGAGCAGACTGCTTTTTATCGCCTGCACATGCATGTGATCAACAACATTCACAGCAAGGTTGAGCTGCTCAATTTGGAGCTCCGCTTGGCTGATATGGTCTCTGTTGATTATGGTTTGCGCGATCCCGTTGCAAGGTTGGGCGTCAAGATTGCCGAGCGTAAGAAGCTTGTGCCCAATGAGCCCAAAAAGAAGAAGAAGCAAAAGCCATTCTACACAGAGGAGAGGCCTGGCAACACTTATGCTTCAGTGTTGGTGTTTGCGCCACAGGCTCAACCACCTCCACAGCAAAAAGACGCTTTGCTGAGCTCTCGCTTTTCTCTCCTCGTCTGTCGCACTCCTCTCGATGGAGTACGCCCTCACTGGAAGGATGTTGGCATTCAAATTTCCGCTCAAGACAGAACAGTGCCACATGTCGCATTCAACGACACTCATTTGGCCATAATGTGTCAACATCAGGGCGGGGATTTTGTCGTCACCTTTTATGAGTTGCCGCCTGCGGCGGCAAAAGGAAAGATTGAGCTCAAAAAGGTGGGCGAAAGAACCTTTCAGCTCCCCGTCGAGCTTGGTCGCGACTCTATGATTTCCACTCACTTGGGGCCCGAAGGAATCTTTGCAGTTGCCATTGGAAAGGGTGCTCTGCTCATGAGAATTGATGGAGAGGAGATGGAGATGCCCGTTCCCGCTGCGCGGGAACAACAGGCGAAAGGTGAAGAGCCCCCTCCGCCCTCGCCAAAGGCGAGGGCACCCCTCGTGTGCTTCCTTCTCGAGCCATTCTACAATCACGAGCCCAAGTCTTTTCTTGCAGAGCCAGCTACTAGCGGTGGCGCAAAAATTATTGTGCACAAGGAAAAGGCCATCAAACCGGGCGTGATGCTCAATATCGGAGAGTTGGGCTCAATCTTTGTGACTGAATGCCACAGCAACATGGAAGATCCATTCATGGAAGTTCATTTTAAGAGCACTGGTGAGATTGAAGAAGGCGCGACTGCTCCAATTGGAACAAAGGTGACTTTGAAAGACGATCCTTCCGTCTCCTCGGCTCTTTTGAATTTTGACTTTGTGCAACCTCTTGTCGGTGAAACTGACACGATTGTCCTTGCCAGCGAAACTGCATCTTGGGTTCGCGAGGGTAAGGAAATTTATTTACCAACCGTGGGTTATGTGCACGTCGAGAGCGTCAATCACAAGACCAGGACAATCAAAATTCGTGCAAAAATTAGGCGACCAGCTGGTTTGGGCGTTTTTGAAGATGAGCGCAGACAAGTCACAAGCGTCACCACTCAGGATGGGCTCATTTTGCTTGGCACAAAGCAAGGGGAAGTTTATGGCATCCGCCGCTCCACTGGCATTGTCGAACACTGCAACTACATGCCGGCGCTAGAACCCATTTTTGCGGCCAAAATGAACCACGAGCGCATTGTGATGCAAACTGTCATGAGCACCACTTTTAATTTGGATGCGCGAGGAGAGAATGTGACGGTCATTGCCGCTGATAGACCAATAGGATTTGACATGTGCGGGACCATTATCGCTTTTGTCAACAAGTATGGCTTGATCAAGCTGTATGATTTGAACACTGCTCGCGTGTGCAAGGACTTTTCGCCTCCAATTCAAGGCGCTCGCACTCCGCTTTTGCAATGCGCCTACCCTGCCATCAAGGTCTTTCGCAAAAAGATTGTCGTCGTCTACCCGAGTGGAGTCGTGCGTGTCATTGAGCAGACAGTAGACAGCCTGGAAAATGTGAAACAGGCCAAGAAAAACAGAAAACAGCACAAAAGAAACAAAATTTGATGAAGTGTCTTTTTTGTTCTGACTTTCCCAAGGCGAAAAAACTTTGTGGTCATACTACTCTTGGCAGACCGCGCGTTCCACCAGAGTGCGAACAAGAGTTTAGATACACAACTTCGTCAAAAGGAAGGCTTTGGGCTTTGTGTTTGCGGAATGAAAACGAGCTGTTCTGCAAGGCAAACATTGAAAAGTATCGTGACTTGCGCGCAATCAATTCGCACTTTCTCATCTTGCTCGTTTGCAACAAACATCACTTTCAAACCAAAGAGCAGATTGTTGCTCTAATTTCAGAAAAAGCCGTCAGTTCTGGTGACTGGTTCAAAGAAAATATTAACTGGCTTTTGCGTTCGCTCGTCGAAGGCGGTCTTTTGAACGTAACGACATAATAAAAAGTAATAACTTTAAAAAAAGATTTCGGAGAAAGAAGGGAAAAAAAAAAGATGGCTCCCGCCACAAGCTTTTCGGCGCGGCTTGATTACAGCATAAATGATGTGCGTGAATCACTGCCATTCATTGTGTATGCTGGGCTAATATTGGTCGGGTGTTCTGCTGTGGTTTTCTTTGTAACTTGGCTTTTGCGCAAAGTCTTGTTGCGACCAGAAACATCCAGAGCCTATGTTCTTTTTGGCTGGAAGAGCATGCAGCCAGTCTACAAGGATAGGGATGATGGGCGCATGCTTGATGGGTTTGTGCATGGAATCATTCGCTTCATCATGTTTTTTGGGCTTTTTCTGTCAGTGTGGTTTGCGGCCGCCTTTGTGGGATACAATCCGTGGCAAAGCGCTGCAACATCGATTGTCTTTACCGCGATTGTGTATGCTATTTTGCAGTTTCCCTTTTCGCTGATTGGGCAAAGCGCCACACTTGACATTGATGCAAGCGTTTCGCTGGGGCAATATTGGGAGTTTCAAGGAGGCGGAAGCGAGTGGGGAGGCATCTTGTGGCGGAAATCAAACATTGGCTACTACTTGCTGCACCCAACAACTCGCGTGCTTACTTCTGGCAAGATTGTTGCAGAGGAAATCTTTGTTCCCATTGCTGACTGGCTTACGCAAAAGAGAAAGCGAATTTATGCCATGGAGGAAAAGTTGAGAGACATGCCCCTCGTCGTCACGGACCCTTCTTCTGTCAACATTGATCCCCTCCTACCTCGCT
>CAYXKP010000170.1:0-9029 GCA_964465695.1 uncultured Nitrospira sp. | reverse complement strand
ACTACGTTGTGACGGTCGTCACGCCTAAAGGAGAGAGCCCGGAGTCACAGGAAGTGATGGCCATCCCGTCGCCCTACCTTTTGGCCATGGTCATCGGTCGGGAGGGAGTCGATGAGGGGGAGTTCAGCTCGCCCACGGGGATTGCACTCGACAAAGACGGCAACATCTATGTGGCTGATACCGACAACCATTCGATCCAAAAGTTCGACAAGACCGGAAAGTTCTTGGCTCGATGGGGCGGGGAACCCAGTTCACAGGAAGGACAGTTTTACTATCCCCGCGGTTTGGCCGTCGGGCCGGATGATGTCGTGTACGTGGCCGACAGCGGCAACAATCGGGTGCAGAAGTTCGATCTTGAAGGCAACGCCCAGAAAGCATGGGGCAAGTTCGGGTTCGCCTGGCGCGGTGCCGATATGGGTCGCTTCGACGTGCCCTGGGGCATCACGACGGATCAAGAAGGCAACGTCTATGTGTCGGACACGAGCAATGCGCGCATCCAAAAGTTCCAAGCCGACGGCCAGCCGCTGTTGAAGTGGGGCCGCGACGGCAGCTTCGACGGCGCTTTCTTTTTCCCGCGCGGCGTGGCGGTCGATTTCGTCGGCAATATTTATGTGGCCGATGAGAGCAACAACCGTATCCAAAAGTTCGATACGCGGGGTAGTTTTTTGACGAAGTGGGGGCGTGAGGGGAGCGGCCCAGGACAGTTCAAGTCGCCGTGGGGCATCGCCTGCGACGCGTTGGGCAACGTCTATGTCGTGGACAGCGGCAACCACCGGATTCAGAAGTTCGACGGCAATGGGACGTTTCTCTGTTCGTTCGGGAACCGCGGGAAAACGGAGGGACAGGTCAACTTCCCCTACGGCATTGCGGTGGACAAGGAAGGGTGCGTATTCGTCGTCGACAGCGGCAATAACCGCGTCCTCAAGTATGTGCCGACCGAAGAAGAGATGAATCGCGGCAAGGAACAGCCGACGCAACCGGTGGAGGCAGGGGCGATACAGCCACCCCGTAGCCTTGCCGTCAAGGCCGGTGATACGGAAGTCTTCCTGAGTTGGCTGGAAGTGTCGAACGCGCAGTCCTACAATCTGTACTTCAGCACCTCGCCTCACGTCACGATTGAGGGAGCCACGAAGATCGAAGGTGTGACGAACCCCTATACGCACGAGGGGCTGACCAACGACACGCCCTATTATTATGCCGTGACCGCATCATTCGAAGACGGGACGGAAAGCGGACTGTCGGAAGAAGTGACGGCGACCCCCGTGCTTATCGATATCACGGCGCCACAGAATCCCTATGCAGTGATCAATCATGGGGCCTTCATGACCAATTCGGCCGATGTCGTGGTGACGATTTCTGCGACCGACTTGGATACGGGGGTCGGGGCCTATTTTATTTCCGAAAGTCCGTTGACGCCCGTGGCTGGAACCCCGGGATGGGTGGACGTGACGCCGGCGATCAAGTTCGGAGCCACGATTCCGTTCATCCTCTCTCCGGGTGACGGGCACAAAACCGTGTATGTGTGGTTCAAAGACGTCGGCAACAATGTCTCCACGCCGGCGAGTACGACCATTTTGGTCAATACCTCGGGCTACCTGTGTGTGGCGAAATGGGGGAAGCCCGGGCGAGGAGCGTCGCTGTTGCACGGCGGAGAGTTCATGGCGCCGATGTACGGACTCTGCGTCGATCAGCAAGGTTCGCTGTTTGTCGTCGACAACGGCAACAATCGCGTGCAGAAGTTCGACAATCCGGGAAATTTCATTATTCTGTGGGGAAGCTTCGGCTCGGCCAATGCCAATTTTCACAATCCCACCGGGATTGCCTGCGACGGCAAAGGTGATGTCTGGGTGGTGGATACCAACAACCATCGGGTGCAGAAGTTCGACGGCAAGCTCGGCGGCTACCTGATGAAGTTCGGCTCGCGCGGAAACGGCGAAGGGCAGTTCAATGCCCCTTGGGGGATCGCGGTCGACCGCGTGCGCGGCTATGTCTATGTCGTCGACAGCGCCAATTTCCGTGTGCAGAAATTCGACATGTCCGGTGAGTTCATCATGGCCTGGGGCAGTTTCGGCAACGGGGACGGGCAGTTCTATTTCCCTCGCGGGGTGGCGGTCGATCCAGAGGACGGAGCGGTCTATGTCGTCGACATGGGCAATCACCGCATCCAGAAATTCGACACCAGCACCAATGTCCTGCCGCAGCTGTTGACGAAATGGGGAGGCAGTGCGTCGGCCGGGCATGCCAGCAGTTCCTTGGCGCAGGAAGCCGGGCAATTGCGCTCGCCGTGGGGTATCGCCGTCGGCGGAGCCGGGGATGTCTACGTGACGGATACCGGGAATCACCGAATAGAAAAGTTCGACCGCGAGGGCAATTTCATCACCCAGTGGGGCGGGTTCGGCAACGGCGACGGACAGTTCAATTTTCCCTACGGGATCGCGGTCGATGCCAAGGGCAGCGTCTTCGTCGTCGACAGCGGCAACACGCGGGTGCAGCAGTTCATGCCGGCGGAAGAAGGCAGTGAGCGGTTGCAGAACGAGGCCGAGGAGCTGGCTGAGTTGGAGAACGCGCAACGAACCCAGAACGTGTAAAGAGGGAGCGATGCTTGACAAAGAACCGCGACTGGGATTGACGTATGATGATGTGGTCCTCGTGCCGGCGAAGTCGCAAGTTGTGCCCAACGAAGTCGATACCACCACCTTCGTATCGCGCAATATCCGGATCAATATCCCGCTCCTCAGCGCGGCCATGGACACGGTCACGGAATCTCGGTTGGCGATCGCGATGGCGCGCGAAGGAGGGATCGGGATCATCCATCGCGTGCTGTCTCCGGCGGACCAGGCCATCGAGGTGGATAAGGTCAAGAAGTCCGAGAGCGGGATGATCCTCGATCCCGTCACCATTTCTCCGGATGAAACGATTCGGGATGCGCATCAACTCATGGCGAAATATCGGATCTCAGGCATCCCCGTCACCAAAGGGCGCAAGCTGGTCGGGATTCTCACGAACCGCGATCTGAGGTTTGAAACCAGGATGGACATGAAGGTGTCGCAGGTGATGAAGCGGGACCGGTTGATCACGGCGCCGGAGGGCACCAGCCTGGAGAAGGCGAGAGAGATTCTTCACGAACACCGAATCGAAAAATTGCCGGTGGTGAACAAGGAGTTTGAACTCAAGGGGCTCATTACCATCAAGGATATTGAAAAACGGATCAAATATCCCAACGCCTGCAAAGACAGCCATGGACGCTTACGGGTCGGCGCTGCAGTCGGCGTCGGGCAAGACACGGAAGAGCGCGTGACCCTTCTCAAGAAATCCGGCGTGGATCTTGTGGTGATCGACACGGCGCACGGCCATTCACAGGCCGTGCTGGATACGGCGAAGAGGATCAAGAAGCTGTATCCCGATCTCGAACTGGTTGCGGGAAACATTGGAACCGCAGAGGCGGCCAAGGATCTGCTCAATGCCGGAGTCGATGCGGTGAAGGTGGGGGTGGGACCGGGATCCATCTGCACGACACGGATCGTCTCGGGCGCCGGGATGCCGCAGCTGACCGCCATCGCGGATTGCGCAAAGGTACTATATGGGAGCGGCGTACCGGTTATCGCCGATGGAGGCATCAAGTTTTCAGGTGATATTACCAAGGCTTTGGCTGCCGGGGCGTCTTCCGTAATGCTTGGCGGGCTCTTTGCCGGAACGGAGGAGTCTCCCGGGGAGACGGTGCTCTATCAAGCTCGAACCTACAAGGTCTATCGCGGCATGGGTTCCATCGGGGCGATGGAGCGAGGAGGGGGGGATCGGTATGGGCAAGGGGGACGCCCGGCCCAGAAGTTGGTTCCCGAAGGAATCGAAGGCCGTGTCCCATACAAAGGTCCGTTGGCCGCCGTGGTGTATCAGTTGGTGGGTGGTGTGAGATCGGGAATGGGGTACTGCGGCTGTAGAACCATAGCCGAATTGCAGCGGAATGCCACGTTCATCAGGCAGTCCGTGGCCGGCCTCCGTGAAAGCCATGTGCATGACGTCATCATTACCAAAGAAGCGCCGAACTATCGGATGGATTGGGAATAGCCCCGCGTGAAACGTCTCTCGTGAAGCGTATCTCGCAGTCACCTTTCTGTTTTCCTCGTCCAAGCGAACGACGCTTCACGCTTCACGAATGACGGCCCTATGGAACTTTGGCACGATAGAATTCTGGTCCTCGACTTTGGATCGCAGTATACGCAACTGATCGCCCGCCGCATTCGCGAAGCGCAGGTCTACTCGCAAATTTTCCCCTGCACGGTTCCGTTGGCCACCATTCTGGCCTATCGGCCGCAAGGCATCGTGCTGTCCGGCGGTCCCTCCAGCGTCTACGAGAAGAACGCTCCGCTGGTTTCCAAAGAGCTCTTTGATCAAAACATTCCGATCCTCGGCATCTGCTATGGGATGCAGCTGGTCACGCATCTTTCCGGAGGAGAAGTGGCCAAATCGACGCACCGGGAGTATGGGCGAGCCGATCTCATGATCGATGATGCAAGTGACCTTTTCAAAGGAGTGGGCACCGATAAGAAGACGGCGGTGTGGATGTCCCATGGGGATCGCATTGAACGCATGCCGCCGGGGTTCCGATCGATCGCGCAGACGAGCAATTCGCCTGTTGCCGCGATGAAGCGGGATGATCACAAGCGCAGGATCTATTGCCTCCAGTTCCATCCCGAAGTGGCCCACACGCCGGAAGGGACCAAGATCCTTCGCAACTTCGTCTACGAGATTTGCGGCTGCAAACCGACCTGGACCATGCAGTCCTATGTCGAGACGGCGACCAAGCAGATTCGCGAACAGGTCGGCCAGGGGCGAGTCATCTGCGCGCTAAGCGGTGGCGTGGACTCATCGGTTGCGGCGGCGCTGACGCACCGAGCAGTCGGTGATCAGCTGACCTGCATTTTTGTCGATAATGGCGTCCTGCGGGCGGGTGAACGTGACCAAGTTCAAAAGACCTTCGCGTCACAGTTGCATCTTAATTTGCGGATTCTGGACGGGACCAAGCAGTTTTTGGCCGGTTTGAAGAGTGTGACGGATCCGGAGCGAAAGCGGAAGATCATCGGCCGGCAATTCATCAAGCATTTTGAGACAGAGTCGAAGAAGCTCAAAGGAGTGACATATCTCGCGCAAGGCACGCTCTATCCCGACGTGATCGAAAGCGTGAGCTTCAAAGGCCCGTCGGCCACGATCAAAACTCATCATAACGTCGGGGGATTGCCGGCGCGTATGAAACTCAAGCTCATCGAGCCGCTTCGCGAATTGTTCAAGGACGAGGTGCGCGTATTGGGGAAAGAACTGGGATTGCCGGATGAGATCATCTGGCGGCAACCTTTCCCGGGACCCGGGTTGGCGATTCGCGTGCTCGGTGCAGTGACCCCGGAACGGTTGGCGATTTTGCGCGCGGCGGAAGCGATCGTCGATCAGGAAATCCGAAGCGCCGGGCTGTATCGCGAGATCTGGCAGGCCTTTGCCGTGCTGTTGCCGATTCGAACCGTCGGAGTCATGGGCGATCAACGGACCTATGAGAACGTGATCGCAATCCGAGCCGTCACCAGCGTAGATGGTATGACCGCCGACTGGGCGAAGATCCCGAACGACGTGCTGGGCCGAATGTCGAATCGGATCATCAACGAAGTCAAAGGGGTGAACCGGGTCGTCTATGACATCAGCTCGAAACCACCGTCCACTATCGAATGGGAATAACGGTGCGTGAAGCGTCGTTCGTGGAGGGTGAAGCGCGGGTCCTCCTGATTACGCGAGCGACGAGATACGAGATACGCTTCACGGAGAAATAGAGATGGAAGTTCGCCTCCAAAAGCTCATCGCCGGCACGGGGCTCTCATCCCGCCGCAAGGCCGAGATGTTGATTGCCTCCGGCCGGGTGTCGGTGAACGGCAAGATCGTCACGGAACTGGGGACGAAGGTGGATCCCGGGCGAGATCACGTGAAGGTCGACGGGAAGCATCTGACATCGGCGCAGCCTTTCGTGTACCTGATGTTGAACAAACCCAAGAACGTGATGTCCACGCTCGATGATCCAGGTGGACGGACGACCGTGAGGGATTTCTTGCGAGGCGTGTCTGTCCGGGTGTTTCCGGTCGGGCGGCTCGATTTTGACAGTGAAGGGTTGATGTTGCTCACGAATAACGGCGAGCTTGCGCAGGCACTCCTGCATCCGCGCTATCATGTGCCGAAGACCTATCTGATTAAAGTGAAGGGTGTGTTGAAAGATGAGGACATCGCTCATTTGGAGCGGGGGATCAGACTGGAAGACGGGATGACAAGTCCGGCCCACGTGAAGAAGGTCCGGAAGGTCGAGGCGAACTCTTGGCTGGAAATCACGATCCGTGAGGGACGCAAACATCAAATCAAACGCATGTTGGATGCAGTCGGGCATCCGGTGCTTAAACTCCTTCGGATTCGGATGGGACCCCTCTCGCTCGGAGGTCTGGAACCGGGCGAGTTTCGGTTCTTGACGGATAGGGAAACCAACGCGTTGCGCGCGTTGGTCGATGAGCGGATGGCGGCGGTTGAAGGGGGAGAGGAGTCGGCACCGAGACCGAAGCGGCCCGTCAGGAGAGAGGGGTGGGCCAAGCCGGAGCGAAGGAAAAAGTTTTCCGGGAAGAAAGTGAAGGTGTCATGAACATCCGAACTCACCGATGCGGAGAGTTGAGTAAGAAACAGGTCGGTCAGACCGTCGTTCTGAATGGCTGGGTTCAGCGTCGGCGCGATCACGGCATGGTCATCTTCATCGATCTTCGGGATCGAACGGGCATCACGCAGGTCGTGTTTAATGCCGAGCGAAACGCCAAGGTACATCAGGCCGCCCACGCGCTCCGCAGCGAGTGTGTCGTATCGGTCACAGGTCAGGTCACGGCACGGCCGGACGAATCGAAGAATCCCAATCTCCCCACCGGAGAAGTCGAGGTCTTTGTCGATGAGGTGGACATTCTGAATGAGGCCAAGACGCCGCCGTTCTTGATCGAAGACGATGCCGAGGTGACGGAAGCGATTCGCTTGAAGTATCGCTTTTTGGATCTGCGTCGCCCCAAGATGCAGCGACTGTTGAGTTTACGGCATGGCATCACCCAAGCCGTTCGGGAATTCGTGAATGCCGAAGGATTCTTGGAGGTCGAGACGCCGATTCTGACCAAGAGTACGCCGGAAGGCGCTCGGGATTATTTAGTGCCCAGCCGCGTCAATGCGGGGCAGTTTTTTGCGCTGCCGCAGTCGCCGCAGTTGTTCAAGCAGCTTCTGATGATCAGCGGCGTCGATCGCTATTATCAGATCGCACGCTGCTTCCGTGACGAAGACCTCCGCAACGATCGGCAGCCCGAATTCACTCAGATCGACCTGGAAATGTCGTTCGTGGATCGTGAGCAGGTCATGAGCCTCATGGAACGCATGATCGCGACCATCTTCAACAAGGTCGGCGGTATTCAGCTTCCCTCGCCCTTTCCTCGGATGACCTATGCGGAGGCCATGGGCCGCTACGGCTCGGATAAGCCTGATCTTCGGTTCGAGATGCCCCTGTACGACATGACGACATTCGGCGCGGCGAGCGAGTTTAAGGTCTTTAAAGATGCGGCGACCAAGGGCGGCATCGTCAAGGCGCTGATCGTGAAGGGCGGAGCGGCGATGTCGCGAACACGCATCGATGCATTGGGAGAAACGGCGAAGAGTTTCGGCGCAAGGGGTTTGGCGTGGCTCAAGATCACGGCGGACGGGCAACTTGAATCGGTGATTGCGAAGTTCTTGGATGCGAAAGCCTTTGCAGCGGCGTTGCCGGAAGCGAAACCCAACGATCTGGTCCTATTCGGCGCCGATAAACCGGCGGTGGTCCATGATGTGATGGGGCGGATCAGGCTTCTGTTGGGAGAAGAGTTGAAGTTGATCGACACCTCCGCATGGCGGCCATTGTGGGTGATCGATTTTCCCTTGATGGATTACGATCCCGAGGCGAAGCGGTACGTGGCTATGCACCATCCGTTCACCGCGCCGCTCGATGACGATGTGCCGCTGTTCGAGTCTGATCCGCTGAAAGTTCGGGCGAAAGCGTATGACATGGTGCTGAACGGCAGCGAGATCGGCGGCGGCAGTATTCGTATCCACCGCCGTGAGGTGCAAAGCAAAGTGTTCGACCTCCTCGGCATCGGCAAGGATGAAGCGTCCGCCAAGTTCGGGTTTCTCCTCGATGCGCTCGAATATGGGGCGCCGCCGCACGGCGGGATTGCGTTCGGATTGGATCGATTGGTCATGTTGCTCGGCAACGCCGATTCGATCCGCGACGTCATCGCCTTCCCGAAGACCCAGAAGGCGCAATGTCCGCTGACCGAAGCACCGTCTGCCGTCAGTCTCGATCAACTCAAGGAGTTACGAATCAAATTGGATATGGTCGAGTAGGAGTACGCATTTTCATGGCCGGCAATACTTTTGGCCGTATCTTTGCCGTCACTTCTTTCGGAGAGAGTCACGGGCCGGCAATCGGCTGCGTGGTCGACGGATGTCCGCCCGGCCTCGCGCTGGCAGTAGAAGATATCCAGAAGGAACTCGATCGGCGCAAACCCGGTACCTCCCGCCATGTGACCCAGCGGCAGGAGTCGGATACCGTTGAAATTCTTTCCGGTGTATTCGAGGGGAAGACGACCGGCACGCCGATCGCGTTGTTGATCCGCAACGAAGATCAACGCAGCCGCGATTATGGGAACCTCAGCGATACTTTTCGCCCGGGCCACGCCGACTACACGTACTGGCAGAAGTATGGCATTCGTGATCACCGAGGCGGGGGCCGCGCATCCGCGCGTGAGACGGCGGTGCGAGTGGCCGCCGCCGCCATCGCGAAAAAGTGGCTTCATGAAAAACATGGTCTCTTGATTCGGGGATATCTGAGCCGGCTGGGTCCTCATGAATTGCCGTTCAAAGACTGGGGAGTTGTAGGGACCAATCCATTTTTCTCCGCCGATCCAGAGATCGTCCCGGACCTTGAAGCCTTCATGGATGAGCTCCGAAAG
>CAYXKP010000169.1:0-9224 GCA_964465695.1 uncultured Nitrospira sp. | reverse complement strand
TCCGGACATGAGGTACAAAATTCCCATGCGCACCGCCACACCGTTCGCCACTTGATCAAGGATCACCGAGGACAAGCTATCGGCAACATCCGGGGCGATTTCCACTCCTCGATTGATCGGTCCCGGATGCATAACGATGGCACCGGCGTCGGCCAGGCGCACTCGCTCGGCAGTCAGCCCATAGAGCCGCGAGTACTCCCGAATCGTAGGAAACAGGGCGCGTCCCTGCCGCTCCAACTGGAGACGAAGCATCATAATGACGTTCACTCCACGCAGCCCTTCATCCATGTCGGAGTACACGCGCGCTCCCAGCTTTTCCACGCCGCAAGGCATCATCGTCGGCGGCCCCACGAGCCGCACGTCGGCTCCAAGCTTGAGCAGCGCATAGATATTGGAACGCGCCACGCGACTGTGCGACACATCGCCGACGATCGCAACGCGCAATCCGCGGAAATTCATTCCCCGCTGCCGTATCGTATAGAGATCGAGCAAGGCCTGCGTCGGATGCTCATGCCATCCATCGCCGGCGTTGATGACGGAGGACTTGACGCCTCTTGCCAGCGTTTCGGCGGCTCCCGCCGAAGAGTGGCGGAGAACGATGATATCGGCCTGCATCGCTTCAATATTCCGAGCCGTGTCGAGAAGGGTTTCCCCCTTCACCACGCTGCTCGAGGAAGGAGAAAAGTTGATCACGTCGGCGCTCAGGCGCTTGGCTGCCAGCTCGAAGGACGTGCGGGTTCTGGTGCTCGGTTCAAAGAAGAGATTGACGACGGTTTTGCCTCGGAGGGCCGGGACTTTTTTGATCTCCCGCCCCGTCACTTCCTTGAAGGAGTCCGCCGTCTCCAAGATGAGCGTGATCTCATCCACCGACAGCGGGGCAAGACTCAGGAGATCTTTGCGCTTGAGACTCATGGAATCCTCCATTCCATGACTGTCTGTATCGCGGCAGGATGCTCGGAGCGGCCGTTCCGCATTGCCGCGGGGACCCTGCCGACGGAGAGATATCCTGGATCGTTTGCCGCAGGAAGACGGCGACCCAGAACAACCGATGGAGGGAAATACGTCCCGGCGCGTCGAGGCCGGGCAAGTGCAAACAAAGACATCTTCAGCATCCGGACTTTAAGATGACCACTCGGTCATTTTCCCCTTCCTCTTCCAACCACACCTGGACCTGCTCGTCCCGAGACGTCGGTAGATTTTTTCCGATGTAATTGGCTTTGATCGGCAGCTGCCGATGACCACGATCGACCAGCACGGCCAGTTGGATCTCCTCCGGACGTCCCAAGTCCATGAGCCCGTCCATCGCCGCCCGTATCGTTCTTCCGGTGAATAAGACGTCGTCGACAAGCACGACGACCTTATTGGTCATGTCGAACGGCACGGATGTTTTTCTGAGGATCGGTTGATTTTTGCGTAACGCCAAATCATCGCGGTACAAGGTAATATCCAATTCACCGATGGGAACCAGCACACCTTCGATACTGTGGATACGCTTGACGAGTCGATGGGCAAGATGCACGCCGCCAGTCCGTATTCCCACCAGCGCGAGATCCTTCACCCCCTTATTCCGCTCCACAATCTCGTGCGCGATGCGCATCATGGCGCGGGAGATGTCTCCGGCATCCATGATCAGCTTTTCATCTTTTCGCTCCACCGGCTGATTTTTGGAAGTCGTCATGGTCGGAATGATGGCGCCTTGGAGGCCGTTTCTGCTTTTAGACATAAAAAAACCTCCCCACGATGCCATCGTGAGAAGGTCGGTTGATTGCCGGCGGTAGCCGGAGTGAAATGCATGAATCGGCTCCTTGCTCACCTCACTGGATGAGCATTAAAGGTTTCGCCATCCTACTGGAAAAACCCGAAACCTGTCAAGCCCAGAAAACAGTGAACAGCGGACGGACGGTTACAACTGAGTCGGTAAGATTGAGTGAATCAGGGATCCCGTCCGTGCTAGATCAGCCACATGGCCAGCAGCACCGCGAGCTTCTCCTTGGATGTCCGATGCTCTCTGCGAGTGTCTCCCGAAAATCTGATAGACGTCCGGACTTCAGCACCGTATAGAGCGTGACGGCGACAACGGGGATAAGCACCAGCAGAAAATAGCCACCCGCACCGCCGCGCCGATCTTCACACCGAGTGGAATAGCGTCGAGGTCCACCTGATAGTCAGCGTTGTGGTTCGAATAGGGAACGAAGCTGCCCGATGTTTGTAGCCGTGTCGTATCACTCTCCGTTGCCGTGTTGTTTTCTTCATGAACGCAGAGGATCATCATCGCAGTTGGTTCTTATAGATCTTGCCGTCCTTCATAATCACAACGAAGTTTTTCGCGGGATCTTCGATCAGCCTAATATTCTCCAGTGGATTGCCGTCGACGAGCAATAGATCCGCCAACGCCCCTTCTTCGACCACACCCAGTTTGCCGGGGTACGGATTCCGCGGGCCGGACAACGACAATAATTCCGCATTGGTCGAGGTCGCCATCGTCAGCGCTTCGGCCGGTGTGTACCAGCGAGTGAGCTTCACCAGCTCCGCGCCTTGGCGCGCTGCCAGCTTTGGGTCGAACAGGGCGTCGGTGCCGAAGGCCACCTTGGCCTTATGTTGCTTGGCCCACTTGTAGGCATGATCGGTACCTGCCACCATTTGTGCATACTTTGCGGTGCTGCCTGGATCGGCATATGTATGGGAATGTTCATCCAACGTGAACGGTTGCAGGCTGAGCCAAATTCCCTTTTCCGCAAGGAACTTGATCGTCGCTTCGTCCAGCAGCTGGCCATGCTCGATGCACTTGACCCCGGCTTCGACCGCCTGCCGCACCGCCTTGGGCGTATAGGCGTGGACAGTCACGTAGGTGCCCCAGTTGGCCGCCGCTTCGACCGCCGCCCGCATCTCGGCCGACGTGTACTGATTGACGTCGAGGGGGTCATAGAAGGACGCCACGCCTCCGCCGGCCATGACCTTGATTTGCGATGCTCCCATCGCCAGCTGCTCGCGCGTGCGCTGCAGCACGGCCGGCACACCATCGGCGATAGCCGTCGCATTGACACGCTCGGCAAACGAGTGATCACCCGGGCGAGCAGGAAAGTCCGTCGGGAGACGGAGGTCGCCGTGACCGGCGGTCTGCGAGATCGTGGCACCCGACGGCCAGATACGAGGACCTGGCACCAGACCTTGGTCGATCGCGCGTTTCAGGCCAAAGACCGGTCCGCCGACGTCGCGTCCACTCGTGAACCCTCGCAGCAACATTTCGTTTGCGCCTTTGGCGGCCACCACGGCGCTGTAGGTGATATCGCTGGTCATCAAGACCAGCTGCGACAGATTGGCCAATATCATGTGCGTATGGGCATCGATCAGGCCCGGCATCAACGTCCGGCCGGCCCCGTCGATGATGACGGTGTCACCGTGCCGATCCGTGGCGATCGGCTGGGCCGAGATCTTCTCGATCTGGTTGCCGCGAACCAGCACATGAGAAAGAGCGGATAGTTCCGATCCTTTACCAGGGAAAATTCGAACGTTCTGGAAGATCGTGACGCCTGGAGATTCCGGTGCAGTCACCGGTACCGGTGGCGGAGCGCCCGACATATCGTGCGTGTGGCCAACCGCTGACCAACCTATGATGAATGCCATCGCAAGCACAAATTGAACGAGGAAACGTTGCATGGTTTCTCCTTTCGCCCACTGCCGTTTGGAGATTCGTCCTCGGTATGATGGCCTGAGTAACAAAACACGAACTGAACTGTAAACGAGTTTGCCAATCCGCCTCGATAATGGGGGATGCACGATATTGCAAAACACCTAGAAATTGAGATTCAGCCGTGGATCCTTCCACATGCTACGCGTCCGAGGCGAGCAGAAAATACCGTCTCTGCCCTCAGTCCATGCAACCCTAAGCTATTTCGGCGCCGTGAGTGCATCTTGGGCAACGTGGCCGGTCTGTGATTTCTCGATGATATTCTGCTGGATCTCCTTGGCAATGACGAGGGCCAGCTGATCGGCGGACAGCGCGCCCATCGGCAGCTGCCTTGTGTCGGCATAAAAGGGATCGTCTTGAGCCGCAGTCTGATGAAGGTTGACCAGAATTGTAGCCGGCTGAATCAACTGTCCAGCTTCCCCAACTTTCACAGCCTTGTCTGCTGGTAGGACCCTGGTCCTTGTTCCCCAATCGCGCTGCTCAATCTTGACGAACGCCACGTTCCAAATGTGTCCGTTCAAGAGGCTTATCACAGCCAGCGGCATGCGATCTAGAAACGACGGTTCTCGCACGATTTTCTGCAAGGCTTCGCGAACCCGAATATCATAGAACTTGATCGTAGAATCCGGCTGACTCGGCGGTAGTAAAACAGTGCTGCCGATCTCGTAGTAGGACTGGCCGTACAAACTCTGGTGGTCGTCGACGGTGCGTAAGTACGTCTCGAACAGTTGCAGGAGCAACCGACCCCGCTCTTCACCTGAGAGCGCCCGAATCTCCTTGTCCGTTCGAATCGGCGCATGCCGAAGGTTTCGTTCAACGGAGAGAGCCTTCGGCTTCTGACCGGTTTCTGCCTTACTGACTACCCATTGAAACTCTCGAGCCAGTACCGGCGCAAGCCGTTCTACCGATCCAAGATATCCCTGTTCTTTTATCCAGGATGCACTGATCAGTAACCTGACCCGACCAGAATCCACCGTCCGCACGACCAGAAATGAAAAAGACTTTCCCTCATGGTTGCGTATGCTTGGTTGAATGATGACGCGTTCGAGCACACCCTTGCTCACTGCTTCGTCGAATCGCGGGTACTCATGTCGATATGTATCCAGATAGAAAAAGGCACCAATCACCGCGTTGAGAGCTTCATTGGCTTGGGCTTGGTCAAGATACCCACCCTCCTCCCCTACCGCTCCAGGATTAATAAACACTCGGAACGAAAACCCTGGGATTTCATAACCTGCTCCTGAGGGATCATAAACCTCAGCAGCCGACCGCCCATCGTGGTCTGCATGAGCAACAGCACCATAGTCAATAAAGCAGGCCGCTACGATACGCATCAGGAACAGCAACAACAGATCTGAAGGGCTCGGGCGAAACATGATCGATCTATTAAACCGAGAGACTGCGAAGACGATTATGTCATGATGGTTCCGAGAGCGCGATGGGTTTAAAGCGGTAGATGAACGACCGCCTTAACGGTCCAGGGACAGATCCCATTTCACTCCGAGCTTTAGATCCCAATCCTCAGGATCAAATTTGATGATCCCTCCTAGGGGCGTGAAGGTGAACTCGCCAAAATAGACTCTCCCGTTGACATTGTAGAAATCAAGGCGGACGAACCCAAATCCACGGGACAACTGCGCGGCGCGCGTCAGCATCTCGTCCAGATTTGCCGGCTTTGGTATCCAAGGCCGGGCTACACATCTATTCGCATTGGTGACCTCGATGGGATTCCAGGACGTATCAAAGACTGAGCGGATGTCGCGCGTATGGTTGGCTACAAGAATCTGCTCCGGCACTCCGTTGAAACAATAGAATTTATAGTCAAGCGGCGGACTCCCATCCTCATTGCTTAGGTAATCCTCAATCACAATCCTGCGTTTCATGCCATAGTATTGGTATTCCCGTTCTTGCCAATAATAGTCCTTGGCCAGCCAGCCCGTGACTTGATGAATAATCGCCTCTTGATCCACCTCGCCTTTGACGAAGATGACGTGGCCACTTGCGTGGCTGGGCTTGATCACATACTCTGCTGGAAGCTGGTCAAATGGGATCGCTCGCGGGTCGTTCCCCTGCCATAAGAGTTTGATCAGGTATTCCTCGCCCACCGTGCTCGCCACATGGGCGCGCACCGCATACTTATCGGTCAGTTGTCGAAATCGCGGAGGCATGGATCCCCGATTCCAGGTGATCATCCGCCAGAACAGCTTCTCCGTAAAGGTTTGTGGATCGACCAGATTCAGTGGCTTGCCGTGGACTCGGGCGTATCTGCGTAGCAGAAAGGCTTCGCCTTCGGAGCGCCGCATCACCCGGCGTTTGATGTCTCGATAGTGAGCGACGAGATCATGCAACCAAGTACTTCGTAACTTGGCTCGAATCACTGCAACCACTGATGCATACATCGAAGTTCCATTCCTATGTATCTCCACACACAACTCTTTCCTTGCAATCACCGAACTGAAGAGTCCTCTGAACACCGAGTCGCACTGTCCCTTCACCGAACATTCAGTCGGAGGAGGGACGGATGCTGCGAAAGAGGCCGTGATGGTGATTCAGGGGTTGGCTCAATAAGGATTGTATCTGTGCGATGCAACCTGCAACTCGGCTCAATGCGCAACGGCATGTGTGATCTTTGCACATAAAGATTCTGATCATGGTGCATCGCGATCCCGCGGACAAGTTGAGAAGTGAGTGTGTATCCCTAGCCAACCATCATGTTCACGGCGCAAGACAATCGTTGCGCGTCCCTCTCTCAGATAACTGCTCCCATCCGCCGCAAATCCATGTGATGCCCATGGTACGGCTACCCATGCCAGATCATCCCGTGCCTCGATGTGCATGTGCTCATAATCAAACTCAAAGTCACGGGTGACATTCCAAACATGGCTCCACTGCTGATCGATGAGCTGCTCCAGGCCCACAGCCATATGAGCCACCGTACCGAAGCTCACGATGTTCTGGCTACAGAGAATGCGACCACCGTCGAAATCACGAGCCCGCACACACGCTGCGAAATCCCTTAACCATGCCATCACAGAGTCCGACATTGCACCCTCCGAGATCGATTTCGATGACGACGGCACTCCGCTTCCGACTGCGGCCTATGGAACACTGTAGCTACCGAGGAGCCATGCGCACTCATCAATTGCACAAGTAGAACTATGATTTGATCTCACCTGTCTTGAATTCCAACGCGCCCGAGTATGGTTAGGTAGCGGAAAGCCGGGGCATAACGCCTCAGACGCGCACTGGTCATTGCGGATGCCGACATCATGCGTGTGGCCGTTCAGCAAGAAATCGCGCGGTGCGACGAGTCGCGAAGAGCTGTCAGCTCCGGCTAAAGTCGCACGGGGTGTTGGGAATTACATCCTGGAATCGACGGATGAGCCACCAAGAGATCGATGAGGTTCTCGGCGGTCCAGCGATAGATCCCACTTCTCTCCGAGCTTCAGATCCCAGCACTCGGGATCATATTTAATGATCCCCGCCGCAGGCGTAAAGGTCAACTCGCCAAAATAAACTCGCCCTTTGACGTTGTAGAAATCGACACGGACAAACCCGAATCCGACCGACAATTTCGCGGCAAGCGCCAGCATCTCGTCGAGATTCGCCGGCTTTGGCATCCGCGGTCGTACGGCACCTACCTCATCGCTGAAGTCCAGGAAATTCCATGCCGTATCGAAAAAGGGGCAGATGTCGTGTGTGTGATTGCGAACAAGAATCTGTTCCGGTCTACCGTTAAAACAGTAGACTTTATAGTCATACGGCGGACTTTCATCTTCATTGGTCAGGTATTCTTCAATCAGAATCCGAGGTGGAATTCGATAGTATTGCGACTCGCGTCCGTGCCAGTAATAATCCCCGGCCAACCAGCCCGATGCTTCCCGGATAATCGCCTCGCGATCCGCCTCCCCCCTCACGACGATCACGTGTCCAGCTGCATGACTGGGTTTAATCACATACTCTGTCGGCAACCGGTCAAAGGGGATCGCGTGCGGGTCGTCCCCCTGCCATAAGAGGGGGATCAGATATTTCTCGCCGATCGTGCTGGCCACATGCGCGCGCACCGCGTATTTATCGGCCAACCGTCGGAACCGCGGAGGCATGTCGCCTCGATTCCACGTCACCATGCGCCAGAACAATTTCTCCGTAAAGGTCTGGGGGTTCGTCAGATTGAGCGGTTTGCCATGGATCCGCGCATAGCGGCGCAACAGGAAGGCCTCGCCCTCGGACCGCCGCAGGACCCGGCGCCGGATGGCCCGATAGTATGTGACAAGGTCATGCAGCCACGTATCGCGTAACTTGGCGCGTAGCCCTGCGACTTCTGGCGCGTAGATAGAATGCTCCATTCTCTCTTCCTCCTCGAACGCTCACTCCCTATTAATGACTATAATTCAAAAACTACTTTTACGAAGGCGAGCAGACCGTCACGATGACCATCGCCGCGCCTGTGACTCATTTTTCGGTCATTATAGGCCACAAATTCATCATTTTCAGTTTGGGGCTCTCCCCTCGTAAGTAGTTCTTGACGAATCCTGTCGGTCCGTTGTGGCTAGGCTGGATGAATGATGTAGGGCTTGAAACAGCTGTGTCTGCCAAAGCATGGGCAAGTTGACCGCGGCCGCGCTAGCAGCTCATTCGCATTCCCGAATTTCTCGTGTGACGCTCAGCCGAAATTATTCTGGACAGGCTCGATCTTAAGAGGCTGGGTTGTACTCGTTCTAGCGGAAGGGTTCAACAAGATTGTCGTCCGGGCATTTCATTCAGGCGCCAAGTCCAAATTCTCCACGAGTCTTACATCCCAATAGTCAGGAGTAGATTGGAAAATCCCCCCTAGGGGAGTCAACGTTAATTCCCCACAATAGACCCTCCCATTGAGATTGGATAGATCGACCCGGAGAACCCCAAAACCCTCGATAGCCGACTTGCCGGTTCAAACATCTGCTGGAAGCGGCTCGGCTCAGAGATTGCCCTCCCTCCACACTCAACAGGCACGATGGATCTTATCACCGCTTAGACACTTCTTAGTCGTTCCCAACCTAAATCAACGAAGCATGGGCCTTGTGTGGCCTCGGGAAACGAATGCCCGTTGTGCCCAGCATTCCATTCCATCAGCCGAACATGCTCTTCTCGATCGACCGTCACATCCCACCCTATACAGCGGGCATACGGAGCTTTCCGATGCAGCTCGGTCACGGTGCGGATGCAGGCACCGTAAGCGGGAATCACGTTCCCGGCAAACGCCACGTGACTGGTCGGATGAGTCTTGGTCTCACGATACTCCGCCGTGTACCCTGTCTCATCAAACGCCCCGCTCAGGACGTGAATCGGTACTCTGATCTGGCTCCGTGATTGCACATGGGTTTCATCCCCAATCCCCAATCTCAGATAACACGCTCGCACCGAAACCTCACCATTATCTTTGTACACAGTGGTGATTCGTAAGGTGGCGACGGAATGTTGTGCAAACTCTGCAAACAGCCGGTGCGGCTGGATGACGCGTTGAAACAGCCCGTTCCCCAGCCGTCGGATCTGTTCG
>CAYXKP010000168.1:8277-9316 GCA_964465695.1 uncultured Nitrospira sp. | reverse complement strand
AAGCTCATATGGGCCTGTACATTCGACGGCTCCTTCTGTATTCCGGCTTCCAGCGAAGCACGTGCCTCTGCATACTGCTTTTGCTTCAGCAGGCTCTCCCCTCTGGAAAAATCCTGCTCTCCGGCGCCGGCGGCATGTGCCGCCACACCCGGAACCAAGAAGAAGCACAACAAGGTCATTCTCTCTAACACCTGTCTCATAGAGCCCCCTTCCCGTCTAGCTACTGACTGATCGCGCTGTGGATTCGCCCTCGCCTGCCGGCGAAGGAGACCCATTCGGACCGACCTGGCACACTTACCGACAAGCACCTACAAGTTTGGTGCCTGACCTAAACAGAAACCGAGATGCTGATAATTCCCCGGCTCAGCTTCTCCAAGGCACTTTCATTCAATTTGGAGGCTTCACCGTATTCATTTTTTCAAACAGGCTGGGTCGTTGGTCTCAACTGCGCATGAAACGAGCAGCATCCACCCTTTTCCCCCCTTCTCCTAAAACAGGCGGGCAGATGAGCTTTTCGGTGGCGGTATGGCGCACACCAGCTAATCGAAGGAAGCTTCAAGCATGTAACACCGAGGTAAATGTTCAGTAGCCCTACCAATCTCAGGGGCGCATCATGCCGTCCCGAAATGCTCATCTGCCAGCCTGTACCTCCCTCACACCCATTCCGGCGCCTCTTCTTTCCTCACCTCACGTGCTGCAAACAAACTATAGAGGGCGGGCAATACCACCAGCGTCAGCACGGTGGATGTGAACAGCCCGCCGATGACGACAGTGGCGAGGGGCCGTTGAACTTCGGCTCCGATTCCCTGCGCGAGCACCAGCGGCAGAAGCCCCAGCAACGTCGTCATCATCGTCATCACGACCGGGCGGAGACGCAGGCTGCAGCCGGTTAGAATGGCTTTGTCGATCTGTTGTCCCTCATGGCGCAGCTGGTTGATGTAAGAGACAAGGACGATCCCGTTTCCAACGGCAAGTCCGATGAGTTCGATGAACCCGATGGACGCCGGCACACTCAGATACTGTCCGCTCAGCCACAACG
>CAYXKP010000168.1:0-8267 GCA_964465695.1 uncultured Nitrospira sp. | reverse complement strand
GCGAACGGCAGGTTCAGAATGATCAAGCTCGCGTACCGCAACGAATGGAAGGCCCAGAACAGAAGAAAGAAGACAAGACCCAGCGTGATCGGCACCACGATCATCAACCGTGCATTGGCTCGTTCCATATTTTCGAACGCCCCGCCCCACACGACGGTATATCCTTCCGGCAAGTGGAGTTGTGCCGCCAGCTTGGCGCGCCCTTCGTCTACGACACCTCCGATGTCCCGGCCCACGACATTGAAACCGATGTAGATGCGGCGTTTCACATGCTCGCGGCTGATGCGAGCCGGGCCTTCGCTCATTTCGATCTTGGCGAGGTCGTGCATGGGAATGAACGCACCGGAAGCGGACTTCACACGGATCTCTCCGATTGCGGCAACGCTGTTTCGGTACTGCTCCGTAAATCTGAGGGTAAGATGAAACCGGCGCTCGCCCTCGTAGACTTCCGTCGCCGGCTTGCCGCCGATCGCCGTGGCAATGATCTCCTGCACGTCGGCCACGTTGATGCCGAAACGAGCGATCTTCTGCCGGTCGATGTCGATGGTGAGGTAAGGCTGTCCGGCGACTTGCTCGACCTTGATATCCTTGACGCCGTTGATCTGCCGCATCAAGGCGGCAATCTCCTGTGCCTTGTCACGGAGTACGTCAAGATCGTCTCCGAACAACTTGATGGCGCATTCTGTTCTGATGCCGGAGATCAATTCATCCACCCGTTCCTGGATCGGCTGGCTCATGAGCACGGAGATGCCGGGAATTTCCGCCAGTTTTTTCCTCATCGCGTCGGTCAATCCCGATTGAGTCTTGGCCGCCTTCCAGTCACTCCGGTCGTGCAATGACACAATGGGGTCGCTCTCATAGAGATCTTCCGGATGGTATGGAATCTCCGCTCGGCCGATCCTGCTCACCGCCATCTTCACTTCGGGAAACTCCAACATGACCTTTTGGGTCTGCTTCTCCAATTCGATGGACTCGGCCAGTGACACGCTCGGCAACTTCACCACTTGGGGTGTTAGGGATCCTTCCTCAAGGAGTGGAATGAACTCCCGCCCGATGAAGGGCACAAGGGTCAAGCTGGCAAGCACGATGGCCGCCGAGCCGCCGACGACCATCCGGCGTTGCTGCAGAGTCCATTGCACCACCGGGAGATACCGTCGTTTCATCCAACGGGTGAGGCCGGTCTCCCGCGGATGGTCGCCACGCAAGAGCAGCGACACGAGCACGGGCGACAGAGTCAGCGTCACCACGACCGAGGCCAAGAGCGCGATCACCAGCGTGTAGGCCAGCGGCGCAAACATCTTGCCTTCCATTCCTTGCAATGTCATGAGGGGTAGGAACACGACGCTGATAATCAGAATGCCGAACAAGATCGGCCGGCCGACTTCCTTCGTGGCATGGAGAATGACGTTGAGCCTGCTTTCCCGCGAGGCCCCGCTGTGTTGGGCGAGGTGACGATAGGCGTTTTCCACCACGACCAGGGATCCGTCGGCGATCTCGCCGATGGCGATCGCGAGTCCTCCGAGCGTCATCAAGTTGGCCGAGAGACCGAACCGCTCCATCACGATGAACGTGACGAGCGGAGTGACGATCAACGTCACCGTCACGATGATGGCGCTGCGGACATGGCCCAGAAAGAAAAAGAAGACGAAAACCACCAGCACAATTCCTTCGATCAATGCATCCCGTACCGTATTGATGGCCGCCGTGACGAGCTCGATGCGATCGTAAAAAGGGATCAGCCTGGTGCCCCCCGGAAGCATATTACTCTGCTGCAAATCCTCCACCTTCATCTTGACCGCCTCAACCACTTGGCGGGCATTGCCTCCACGAAGCATGAGCACTGTTCCTATCACAACCTCACGCTCACCATTGAGCACCACCGCGCCATGGCGGACGGCATGGCCGATGCCGACTTCAGCGACATCCCGGACCAAGACCGGGGTGCCGCCGACCTCTTTCACGATAATGGATGCGATATCATCCACGGTCCTGATGAGCCCAAGCCCGCGAACGATCGAACGTTCGGCATGACGCTCCAGGACATTCCCACCGACATTTGAATTGTTCTTCACCACCGCCTCGTAGACTTGGTGGAGGGTCAAGTCGAACTTGCGCAGCTTGGCCGGATCGACGAGGACTTGATACTGTT
Organism: uncultured Nitrospira sp.; assembly: GCA_964465695.1. Lineage (GTDB taxonomy): Bacteria > Nitrospirota > Nitrospiria > Nitrospirales > Nitrospiraceae > Nitrospira_D. The sequence goes on along the minus strand of CAYXKP010000168.1, from coordinate 6,118 downwards.
TGACGAACCCGCCCATGCCGTTCACATCGATCACCCCCGGCACGCTCTTCAGCTGAGGGCGCAAGACCCACTCCTGCATGGTTCGCTGATCCGTCAATTCCCTTTCGACGACCTCTGAATCGGTCGCCGTTGCATGGGGTCCTTCGATATAATAATGATAGATCTCGCCCAGCCCTGTGGTGACAGGAGCCATTACTGGTTCGAGTTCCTTTGGTAACCGATCCCTCGCGGCCATGATTCGTTCGAGAACCAACTGGCGCGCAAAATAGATATCCACGTCGTCTTGAAACACCACCGTGATTTGCGACAGCGCAAATTTGGAGAGCGAGCGGATCTCTGCCAGACCGGGCAGACCGGTCATCTGAAGTTCGAGCGGATAGGTGATGAACCGCTCGACCTCGACCGGCGAGAGTCCGGGAGCGTCGGTCAGCACCTGCACCTGGATGTTGGTCACATCGGGGTAGGCATCGATCGGGATCGATTCAAAGGCGAACACACCGACGACCGACAGCACACCGGCGAGACCCAGGATCAGTATCCGCTGCCGCAGTGAGAACTCCAGAAGTGAGACGATCATAGCGAAGGCTCGATCTTGTGCCGGTCCATTTCGGATTTGAGGGCGAAGGAACCTTTCGTCACAACCTGCTCACCTGCCTTCACCCCCTCCAGCACCCTGATCATGTCCCCCTCTTCATTCCCCAACTTGATCGTCCGCACCTCGAAAGCGCCGGCATCCCGTTGAACGAATACTATCTTGCCGACCGGCCCATCTTGGACCGCCCCGAGCGGGATGCTCAACGCGTCCGGACTCGACGCTCCATACACGCTGACGATGGCGAACATCTCCGGCTTCAACAGTCGCTCAGGGTTCGGCACCGTGACCCGTAGGCTCATGGTGCGAGTGGCCGGATCGAGCATGTCTCCGACATAGGTAATGGTTCCCGTGAAGATCGCGTGGGGATAGGCTGCCAGGACGACGTTGACCTTCTGATCCTTCCGGATGAATTGCACGTCCTTCTCCGGCACATTACCGATCACCCACACATCGGTAAGATTCGCAACGGTGAAGAGTTTTTGATCCGTTTCGACCACTTCTCCCTGCGTGATATTGCGTGTGATGACCCGCCCATCGAACGGCGCCCGCAACGGCACGTTGGCCTTGATCGTCAATTCCCGATCAAGCCTGTCGATTTCCTCAGGCGGCACACCAAGCAGTTCGAGCCGGTTTTTCGCCTCCCGCAGCTCGGCTCGCGCCGTCTTCATGGCAGCCTCGCGCCGTTGTAGCTCCGCGAGACTGAGGGCTTTATTTTCGTACAGATCCTTGGCGCGGTGATGCGCCAGCTCCGCTTCATGCAGCCGCGCCCCCGCCTTGAGATAGTCACCTTCCGCCACACCCAGGTCCATGCTGTGAAGCATCGCCAAGAGAGCGCCCTTTTTCACGTCCTGTCCCACATCCACATGAACCTTGACGACCCGGCCTCGAATCAGGGTGGTCACCTCGGCCAGCTCGTTTTGGTTGGCTTGCACCGTTGCGGGAAATTCACGATGGGGGAAGAGTTGCCCTTGGGCGACCGGCGCAAACTCCACCTGTATTCGAGATAACTCTTCCGGTGTTAACCGCAACAACCCCGGTCGTGCGGAGGATGAGTCCGGTTTGACTGGGGGGGTATCCACCGGTTTGTTCTCACAGGCGACTCCCACCGTTACGAGGAGACAAACTATCAGGCTGCCAATGGCTCGCGCGAGAAAGCGGGTCCTGCGCTGAGTCAGTCGGTTATGAGCCATGTATCAACACCCTTGGTCCTCATCTTGGATCTTTGGTCCACAGGTTGCCCCGTTTTGAGTTTCCTCGCACGTGGCATGCCCCCCCAAACCCATCGTTTTCTCCATGCAAACCTGATATTCGTCCCCTTTTGCCACCATGAGCGTGTGAGGCCGTGGAAAAACGCGACACATGGCACATGTGACTTTCCAACACCGTCGATTGTGAATATGAGATACTGACTTGGAATGACCGGTATGGAAATTCAAGCTCAGTTTCCAGATGAACAATCGCCGGCCGGTGAATTCACGCGGCAGCCCGATGCGTTCCGGGGATGGGTCACGGCCGACGGCACCTCTGGCTATCCCTCGGCCGCCGGCCGATACCATCTGTATGTTTCATGGGCATGTCCCTGGGCCCATCGCACGATCATCGTGCGCAAGCTCAAACAGATCGAGTCCGTGATCGGCATGACCGCCGTCGATCCTATTCGTGATGAGCGAGGGTGGGCGTTTCGCGAAGGACCGGGACATTCCCTCGACCCCATGAACGGATTTCGGTTTCTTGGCGAGGCTTACAGAGCCACTGACCCGCACTACATCGGACGCTTTACGGTCCCGGTCCTGTGGGACTGCCTGACCAAACGGATCGTGACCAATTCCGATGACGACCTGATGAGGATCTTCAACGCTGAATTCAATCGATTCACCGAAAGCCCGATCGATTTGTATCCGGATGGACTGCGGCAAGAGATCGACGAGCTCAACACATTCATTTATGAGAATGTGAACGATGGAGTCTATCGGGCGGGGTTCGCCACATCCCAACATGCCTATGAACGAGCCGCACGTCGATTGTTTGCCGCGCTGGATCAGCTTGACGCACGTCTCGCAACCCGCCGTTACCTATTCGGACCGGAATTCGTGGAGACCGACTGGCGGCTTTTTGTCACGTTGGTTCGGTTCGACGCGGTCTATTATGGCCATTTCAAGTGTAACGTCCGACGGATTATCGACTACCCCAACCTCTCCGGCTATCTTTGTGATCTGTACCAAACCGGTGGTATTGCCGAAACCGTGAATTTTGACCATATCAAGCGGCACTACTACATCACGCACGACGACATCAACCCTACCCGTATTGTCCCAATCGGTCCGGAGCAAGACTTGGCCAGACCGCATGGTCGTGAGCATCTGTCCTAATCCATCGCGTTCCCTCCTCTTCGAATACACACATTTCGTTGATCAATCTGTCCAGACTGTTGGACAGTCTTGGGGATATTCTCCTCATTTCTCACATCTGTCCCGCATATGTCCCGCATACGGGAGGGCGGAAACGGCTCTATACAGGGATTTCTCGCACAGTTCTTCTTGTGATCGGTCAAGCACGAGAGTTGCTCACTTAAATGGCAGCAGTTCGCCATTATTTAATCTGAAAGGAGCCGTTATGGACATGATGTGGCTGTTTGCAACTGTGATGGGCGCACTCCTTCTCGGCGGGATCATTGTTTACAAGAAAAGTGTGTAACCTCCATTGAGGTGGTGCGCTGGCGCAAAGCCTTGCGGGTGGGAATCCTTTGGAGGTGGACGGCACTTCTATTCATTGAACGTTCCTTCCGACAGAATGGCTTGCTCGCCCCTCTCCGGGGCGAGCAATGGCTCTGTCAAGACACTCCTCTCAAAACGATCTTATTTGACCATAGAACGGAATTAGCTCTCTGGTGCGTTGGTTGACTCCTTCATCATCTCCCTGAAAGTACCGATGGCCCCCAGGCCTGCGCTTCCGGCACGTGCAGATCGCACTTCTCGCCTATCAGAACAACGCAACCTTATGCCGCGACTACCGGACTACGATTGCTGTAGCTCCTCGTTGTAGAGAGCAAACCAGAAATAAATGATTGGCGAGTGACCCGACTTTTGGTACAGTGCGGGGCCGCGTTCACGGCGTTGGCCTTATCTATTAAGGGGATATCTTAAGAATGAGGACAGGAAGTGGGTGTGGGCCGGTCCGTTTTTTGGGAAGAAAATATGGTTTTGTTCTTGGAGTCTCGTTGATCTTACTTTCCGGTTGTGCCTTCCACCAAGGCGGGACAAGCTCATGGACTCGTACTATTGAGCAGAACCCCTCACCGGTTCTTATTGCTGACGCTTCCGACAAGACACCCCCCCCTTCTGTCCCAGCTTCCGACGTCTCTCCTGACGAACCGTTCGATCCGTTTGCCAAGCCTGAAGAAGAAGCGATTGAGGAGCATGATCCTTGGGAGCCGCTTAATACCAAGATCTTTGAATTCAACTGGCAGCTCGATCGCTGGGTGCTGAAACCGGTCGCCAAAGGCTACAACTTCGTCGTGCCGAATATCGTCCAAGTCGGCATCAGCCATTTTTTCTATAATATTCGGGTGGCGCCACGTCTCATGAACAACCTCTTTCAAGGGAAATTCAAAGGGGCGGGAATAGAGGCCGGACGGTTTCTCATCAACACGACCGCCGGGGTCGGAGGTGTTTTCGACGTCGCCCAGCACTTTCACCTTACGACACCGGAAGAAGATACCGGACAAACGCTCGGATTCTACGGAATCAAGCCCGGTCCCTATGTGATGGTGCCATTTCTTGGACCCTATACGGTTCGAGATCTTGTCGGCTATGCCGGGGATATCGCCTTGAATCCGGTCTATTGGCTGATGTTCCCGATCATCGAGATCGACGCTATTCCTTCTCTCATTCCGCATAAGAATAGGGTCACGACTTCTCTGATTCTCATTACTGCCCGCGGAACGGAAATTGTGAACGAACGTTCACTGAACCTGGAGAAGTTTCAGGGTGTGGAAGAATCGACCGTGGATCTCTATGCGGCGGTCCGTAACGCCTATCTTCAAAAGCGAGCCAAGGCCATCCGAGAATAGCTCATCGGATTCATCTTCTCGACACAGGCTTCAGCATGGTTGATGCCACCCGCAGCGGCCGGAGCGACATGGCCCCCAAAGTAGATTGAGAAGATAACACTGAAAACTACGAAGATTTCTGATCAGGTCGCGCAACCGATCGAGAAGAAGGCACACTTGTAACGTACAGCTCAGCTCGTGAGAGTTCCGCTTTAGTGGCTCACCGGTTGCTGAGCCACCCGCAAGATGAAGTAGGGTGGTAGAGCGATCGTCAGCTCTTCTTGTACACGATGATGCCGCCGATGAAGATAACAAGCATCACACCAGCAAACATCAAGAAGGTACTATCCATGGTTCCTCCTCTCGTCCGGACCCGTCACGCTACGAAGCGGTAGACCACAGTTTACCCTCCCTAAAGAGGAATGAGGCCGATAGAGTCGCCCTCCTAAAAAGGTTTCTCACATTGACACCCTCCGGTGTCAAAAAGAACAAATCGGCCCCCAACTCGGGGAGAGCCCCACGACTAGGCTAAAATTTATTCCCGACTCAATATGGTGTCAAGTAGTTTGGACCGAATGGCTATCCGTTAGGATGATGATGGGTGGGAAGACCGTGTGTGAAGATGAAGATGCACATGTAGCAGCATGGATGTTGTGCCCTGTGAGAATCGGCTCGGTATGAAGGAGGTTAAGTTACCGCGAACCGGGGGCAAGAGAAATGCGCTCGGGTAGGGTGTATCTAGTCAACTTATGAAGCAGTGCTGTGAATGTGCTCCGGCAAGAATGGAGACGCCTCGCCTGCTGATGAATATACCTGGACCGTGTATGTCCGGTCAGGGTCGAGGGTCACAGCGACTTTCCCAGTCTTGCTCAAATAATCAATAGCTAGGTACACCTGGTTCCAGGTCAAGTCTGGGCAGAGCCCGACCACTTCTTCCATTGAGCAAGTCGTACCGAACTGCTTCAATGCGCCATAGACCCGGTCTATGATCGCGGAAACTTGCATAAGCTCTCCCTAACCCAGAGGTCAACACTCATATGCATTGGTTTATAACTATAAGTATGTAGAACGAATCGTGTGAACTAGGAAACCAACTAGAAACAGAAGGGGAGATTACTAGTGCAGACAGAGAATTTCACGATGTTGTATCAGGAACTCCGCGATGCACATTGTGTAGTATGTAGTACATTTTAGTGGCGCCCTTCTAAGATGACACGCATACAAGACCTTCAGCGATCGCATATTTGATCAACTCAGCGGTCGAGTGCAGATCGAGTTCGCCCATAATACGAAACTTGTGGAATTCCACGGTCTTCACGGAAATATTCAAGATGGATGCAATAGCCTTGGTACCTTTTCCCTCCGCAACGAGTTGTAACACCTCCCGCTGCCGCTGTGTGAGAGAGGTCACCAGCGGCTTGCTGGGCTGACCTTCCGCTGACTGGAGCGTCGCCGCCAAGACATCCTTCGTGATC
>CAYXKP010000167.1:0-9365 GCA_964465695.1 uncultured Nitrospira sp. | reverse complement strand
TGAACTTCGAGTGGGTCCGTTCGAGCCTTGAGTTATTGAAGTCTTTTCAGCGGCAGGGTGGGCGACGAATCGTGATGCCCGGTTCCAGTTATGAGTACGACTGGGCGTATGGGTATTGCCATGAAACCAGAACCCCGACTGTGCCCAATACGGTCTATGGAGCCTGCAAGCATGGGCTGGATGTGATGGCGCAGGCATTCTGCCGCTCTCATCAGCTCAGTTATGCCTGGCCTCGCGTGTTCTTTCTATACGGGCCCAACGAGCATCCCGATCGGCTTGTTTCGTCGGTAATTCGATCGGTGTTGCAAGGACAGGAGGCCCGCTGTTCGCACGGGAGACAAATTCGCGACTATCTACATGTGCAGGACGTGGCAGATGCCATCGTGTCCGTCCTCGACAGCGGTATCGAAGGGCCGATCAATGTCGGATCCGGAACGGCGGTGACCTTGCGGGATATGGTCGTGACGATCGGCCGTACGCTGGGACGCGAGGACCTCATTAAGCTGGGGGCGATTCCAAGCCGGGCCAACGATGCGCCGCTCGTGGTGGCGGACATCGAGCGGTTGAACCGCGAGGCGAAGTGGCAACCGAGCTATTCGATGGAAGCCGGTTTGGCCCATACCATCGAGTGGTGGCGCGAAAATCTGTCACAAGCCAACTGAGGAGAACCGTGGAGAAAATCGCAATTCTTGGCTCCGGGATGGCGGGATTCGGCGCGGCGCACCGGCTGCATACCGAAGGCCATCGCGCCACGCTCTATGAAAAACGTCCGTATCATGGGGGGCACACGGCGTCTTATGCATTCGAAAACGGGTTCACCATTGATGAAGGCCCCCATGTCTCGTTCACCAAGGTCGAACGGATTCAAAAGCTGCTGGCCGACAGCGTGGAACAGAAATTCGAACGATTGCGGACGAAAGTCAACAATCACTGGAAAGGTCACTGGATCAAGCATCCGGCCCAGTGCAACCTCTACGGGCTTCCGCACGAGCTCATCGTCAACATCCTGAAGGATTTCATTCATGCTCAGCATCATGAGTACGGCGAAATCAAAAACTATCAGGACTGGCTTTATGCCAGTTTTGGGAAGACATTCGCCGAAACCTTTCCCATGGAATACACGATCAAGTATCACACGACGACGGCCGACAATATGAGCACCGATTGGGTCGGGCCGCGGCTGTATCGCGCCAACATCGAAGAAGTGTTGCGCGGCGCGCTCTCACCTTCGACGCCTGATGTCCATTACATCGACCAGTTTCGCTATCCCTCGCACGGAGGCTTCGTGTCTTATCTCCGGATGTTCATGGCGCAGGCGGATCTTCACTCGAACCACGAATTGGTGGAGATTTATCCGGCGCGTAAAGAACTACGGTTCAAGAACGGCAAAGTCGCGCCATATGATCACCTCATTTCATCGGTGCCGCTGCCTGATTTGGTCAAGATGATCGCCGGCGTGCCGGACGACGTGCTGGAAGCGTCTCGAAAGCTCTCCTGCAGCACCGTGGTCATCGTGAGCATCGGGGTCGATAGGGCGGATCTTATCGATGCCCACTGGACGTACTTTTACGATCGAGACTATTTCTTTACGCGCCTGAGCACGCCGCATTTGCAATCTCCGCACAACGTCCCCCTCGGATGCGGCAGCATTCAGGCCGAATGCTATTATTCTGCCAAGTATCGGCCCCTCGACAGGAAACCGGATGAGTGCATTGAGCCGGTTGTTCAGGACTTGAAGCGCTGCGGAATCCTCCGAGAGGAGGACAAAATTCTTTTCACACATTCCATGCTCGTGCCCTATGCGAACGTGATCTTCGACTTAGAGCGCGCTCCTGCTCTCAAGATCGTTCATGGCTACCTCGACGACATAGGGATTCGGTACTGCGGACGGTACGGCGAGTGGGCGTATATCTGGACGGATGAATCGTTCATGAGCGGTGAGAATGCCGCGCAAAAAGTCTTGGACCGGTTGGGGAAAGGCATTGGGAAAGTCTGACGCGTCGGCCGTCCGACAAGTGAGGAATCCATGAAAGTCGTACTGTTTTGCGGGGGGTTGGGCATGCGGCTGCGGGAATACTCGGAGGCAATCCCCAAGCCGATGGTTCCGATCGGGTATCGACCCATCATGTGGCATGTGATGAAGTACTACGCCCACTTCGGACACAAGGAGTTCATCCTGTGCCTGGGGCATGGCGCGGATGTCGTAAAACGCTACTTTTTGCAATATGACGAATGTCTCTCCAATGACTTCGTGCTGACGCAGGGCGGCCAGCAGGTGGATCTCATCGCGTCGGACATACAAGATTGGAAGATCACCTTTGCCGATACCGGGCTGACCGCGAACATCGGGCAGCGTCTCAAAGCCGTCGAGAAATACTTAGAAGGCGAAGAGGTTTTTCTAGCCAACTACAGCGACGGACTGACCGATTTGCATTTCCCTTCCTATCTTGAACATTTTCTCGCCCATGACAAAATTGCCAGTTGCATCTGTATCACGCCCCCCCTCAGCTATCACGTCATCTCGTTCGGGAAAGATGATTGCGTCGAAAAGATCGAATGTATGAACCGCGGCTCCATGAAAGTGAACGGCGGCTATTTCATCTTCAAGAAGGATATTTTCCGCTACGTCCAACCCGGGGAGGAGCTTGTCGTCGAGCCTTTCCAACGGCTCATCAAGGAGAATCAATTGATCGGCTATCGGTACGACGGATATTGGGAGTGCATGGATACGTTCAAGGACAAACAGCGGCTGGATGAGATGTACGGTCGTGGCGAGGCTCCCTGGGAATTGTGGAAAATGCCTCGTCGTAGTTCAGGCGGGCGGGAAGCAGACCCGATGTATCCGGCTGATGTGCGGGAAATCGAAACATGACCGTTCCCGGTTTGATCGGAATTCGGCAAGAGAAACTCACGGTGCTGTGTCTGGGGGCCCATTCCGACGATATTGAGATCGGGTGTGGAGGAACGCTACTTCGGCTGCTTCGAGATCATCCGGCAAGCACGGTGGTGTGGGTGGTGTTCAGCGCGCGTGGACGTCGGAGACAGGAGGCACTGAAGAGCGCGAATGCCATCCTTGAACATGCGGAGACCACACGTATCATCACGAAAGCATTCAAAGAGAGTTTCTTTCCCTACCATGGAGAAGCCATCAAGGAATGTTTCGAAAATTTGAAATCTACTGTTTCTCCGGACCTGATTTTTACGCACTATCGAGACGATCTCCATCAGGACCATCGCGTCATCTGTGATTTGACGTGGAATACCTTCCGGAGTCACCAGATTCTCGAATATGAGATTCCCAAGTACGATGGAGATCTGGGACGGCCGAATTTCTATGTTCCACTGACGGACGAGTATGCACGCGAAAAAGTCGATGTCCTTATGCGGGTGTTCGCCACCCAACAGGTTCGGCCCTGGTTCTCGGAGGACACGTTTCTCTCCCTGATGCGTCTTCGCGGGGTAGAAGCCAACGCGCCTGAGAAGCATGCCGAGGCCTTCTACGCCAGAAAAGTGATTTTAGGCAGGCTATGACAATGCGCTAGTAGAGTCCCGTCATTCGCAAATCTCTCTGCCTTCTCTCCTGAAATGGAAAATAAGATGACACTTATGAATGGAAAGCCATATGCCGTAGAGACGGCGGAAAGGCGAGGAAAAGCACGTGTATTGATGCCGACTTGGCGGAGGTTTTCAGCCCCGGCCTTTCGTGGGGGCTTGTTTGAAGCGCAGGATGTGTTTGCAGAAATTGACGAAGTAGACCTGGTGCGCGTCGAGGCCGGCCCCACCTGGCAAAGTCGGGAAAAATGGCTTCGGCGATTTCTCTGGCGAGACGTTTCGAGGAAACTGATCCATGTGAATCCGGGACTGCAGCCGGTCACTCTCCAACAAGACTACGAATTGCTCGTCGTGCTCTGTCAGCAGTGGCATGAGCTCCTCTATCTCAATGCGCTTCAGGGATGGAGGGACCGATGTAGAACGGCAATCTGCTGGCTTGACGAAATCTATACGGCGGATCTCCCTGGTTATCGCTATTGGTTAAAAGCACTGAACCAATTCGATCACATTCTCCTTCCCTACAAGAGAACGACAGAAGCGCTCCAGCGACTTCTGGATCGGCCCTGTCATTGCGTGCCTCGCGCCGTTGATACGCTACGATTCAGCCCGTTTCCATCGTGCCCAGAAAGGGTGATTGATGTGATGAGTATAGGAAGAAGGCTGCCCGGAGTTCATGTGGCGTTATTGGATCTCGCCAAGCAGGATGGACTGTTTTATTTACACGATACAGCCACCGATGGTGGCGGCCTTCTCATGCAGGATGTGGTGGAGCATCGGACGATGTACGCAAATGTGGCCAAGCGCAGTAGATTTTTCATGGTGGCTCCAGGCAAAGTGCTCGACTTTTACGAGACGCGGGGTCAGATGGAGGTAGGGATGCGTTACTACGAAGGGGCGGCGGCTGGCGCCGTTTTGCTGGGGCAAGTTCCGGAGGGCGACACATTTCATACCTTGTTCAACTGGCCTCAAGCGGTAGTTTCAGTGCGGGCCGATGGCTTGGACATTGCGGAGACCATTCGTGGGCTTCAAGCGCAACCGAAGTTACTGCACGAGATCAGTGCGCGAAACGTCTTTCATAGCGCCGGGCGGCATGACTGGCTCTATCGGTGGCAGTCGATGCTTGATCTTGCCGATCTGCCTAGGTCGCAGCGTTTCAACGCCCGCCAGGCACGGCTTCAAGCAGTCGTGGATCACTATAGGGCGGACCATGGGTTCGCCCTCATGTCTGAGATACCCGCTTGATAGATCGGGAAAGAGGAGCCGATGAAGCTGAGAGCAGGAGAGTGGGTCGAAGTCAGAAGCAAGGAAGAGATATTGCGTACTCTGGACAAGCAGGGACAGCTTGAGCATGTGCCCTTTATGCCTCAAATGTTCAAGTATTGCGGCCAGCGTTTCAAGGTGTACAAGAGCGCTCATAAGACCTGCGATACCGTCAATCCTATCCGAAGCCTTCGGGTGATCAACGCTGTTCACCTAGATGTACGTTGCGATGGAGAAGCCTACGGAGGCTGTCAAGCCGGTTGTTTAATTTTTTGGAAAACTGCCTGGTTGAAGCCTATCGAAGAGAACGGTCAACCTCATGGGCGTGACCAAGTTACAGCGGGACGGCCCCATCTGCCTCAGAGTGGTAACTGTACCGAGGAAGATGTGAGGGAAGGAACCAGGCAGGAAACGACGGACGAAAGTGCCGAGATTCGGTATCGGTGCCAGGCCACAGAGGTGCCGGGCTATGGCGGGGTGCTGCCGTGGTGGGATGTCAGGCAATATGTCGAAGACTATTGGTCCGGGAACGTCGGTCTTATGCAAATGTTGCGGGGAGGACTTTTTGCCACCTACGCAAGCTTCGTGCAAGCCGGAATCGGTCTTGGCCCATTTCTCAGCTGGCTCTATGACCTCGTGCAGAGTTTGTGGGGCGGCATTCCATGGCCTAGAAGATCTGGAAATATCCCGGCTGGTCAGCCCACCCCAACCCAAGTCCTGGATTTACAACCGGGCGAGTTAGTTCGCGTGAAGTCCTACAAGGATATCTTGGCGACGTTGGATACGAACACGAGAAATCGTGGGTTGATGTGGGACAAGGATATGGTCCCCTTTTGTGACGGAGTGTACCGAGTCAAGACGAGGCTCTCCAGATTTGTGGATGAAAAATCCGGGATGCTCGTCACGATGAAAACTCCCGCCGTCATTCTTGAAGACGTATGGTGCCGTGCGCGATACAGCGACTGCAGAATGTATTGCCCCAGAAGCATTTATTCCTGGTGGCGGGAGATTTGGTTGGAACGGGCACCGACTCACTCGGACAACGCTCGTTCGGATGAGGAAATGGCATGCCGGTTCGGTAGAGATAGGAAACGCGCGATCGGTTAAGGTGTCGGGAGAGGTAGTCGCTTGTCCGTTCAACTGCAGGAAGAGAAACTGGGGAAGAGCGAGTTCACTAAGAAATCCCTCCATAGTGGAGTGATTTCCATCCTGGCACAGGCGATTAATACAGTCGTCCAGATCGGTACAACGATCTGTCTGGCTCGTCTTTTGTTGCCCGAAGATTTTGGGCTCGTTGCGATGGTATCCGCTCTGACGGGGTTCGCGAATGTGTTGATGGACTTGGGAACAAGAGACGCCGCGGTGCAACGGCCTCAAATTACTCAGGAGGAACTGAGCACCCTGTTCTGGTTGACGACAGGACTCGGCGCTCTCTTTACGACGGTGGTGCTTGTCTCCGCGCCTGTGATTGCCGAATTCTATCATGAGGATCGTCTAATAAGAATCGCTCAGTTCTGGGGGCTCACCTTCGTTCTCAACGGGCTCGCATGCCAGCATACCGCCCTCCTTCGGAGAAATCTGATGTTTCAGAAAGTCGCAATAATTGAAGTTGCCGCCAATATTCTGGGAGCCGCAATTGCAGTTGCGATGGCATTTTCAGGCGGTGGGTATTGGGCCCTTGTCTTTAGGCCACTGGTGGCTGCTACGCTTACTGATATTCTGATCTGGTCTAATTGTCGCTGGGTTCCGGGATTGCCTGGATTCTCACGAGAAGCAAAAGAAATAGTGAAGTTCGGTATGAACATAACCGGCTTCACGATTACAGATTATGTGGCAAGGTCCGCTGACCGTGTTGGACTTGGCTATACCGTTGGAGCGAGAGAACTTGGCTACTATCATAATGCCGCCACTGTTTATGATAATGCGCTCGCCGTTGTTACCCTGCCCTTACATACGGTTGCTGTAGCGACTCTGAGCAAGTTGAAGGACAATTTGGGCGAATTAAGGACAGCATGGTCAACAGCCATGTCCTCGCTCGCCTTTTTCGCGTTGCCAGCATTCGCAATCCTCGCCGTTATCGGCTCGGACTTAATTGTATTGTTACTAGGCCAAAAATGGGCGAGTGCAGCCGGGATCCTGACAATTTATGCACTTCGTGGCCCCGCACACGTTATTGAGCGAACTCTTGGATGGCTTCACGTGGCCGCAGGACGAGCGGATCGCTGGATGCGATGGGGCGTTGTTAGCTGTGTCGTTCAAGTGGTGGCTATACTTTGCGGGTTGCCCTTTGGGGCCGTGGGAGTCGCTGCTTCATATACGATATGTATGTACATTCTTTTTGTGCCAGCAATTGTCTATGCGGGACAGCCGCTTCAAATAGGTGTTCGGGATTTGATGCGTGCAGTAGGGCCACCGTTGATCGGGGTGCTCGTAGCTGAAGCAGTAGGGTTCACACTGCGGGTGTACTATTTGTCGGATTCCCCCCCCCTCCAGCGCATGGCCGCTCTTGTTGTTGCTTGCGTAATCGCATACACGCTGATAACCGTTGGAATCTTCAAAGTGACCAAGCCGATCGAGGTGGCGAAGCGACTGCTCCGGGATTTTTTGCCAAGTGGGTTGTCGAGGATGTTAGGCTTGGGCACCGCTCATTGAAAGTTCCGTCTCGGTGGTTCGAACATCAATGAAGTAGGAAGTCATCCGCTACACAGCATGTATTGTTGCTGAACTATGCATGTGAGTAAGTCTTTAGAGGGCAAGAGCGTGAATTACGGCTCAACCGACGACTTTTGCCGAAAGAGCAAGAAATGATGCTTCGATATGTATTGATTACGCCCGCAAGAAACGAGGCCGAGTTTATCGGGCAGGTAATCGACTCACTTATAGCGCAGACCATCCGGCCGGCTAGGTGGGTCATTGTGAGTGACGGGTCGACTGACGGGACCGACAAGATTGTCAAGCGGTGTATCAAGACAGAGTCATGGATTGAACTGGTCCGGATGCCTGAGAGGAGGGACCGGCACTTTGCTGCCAAGGTCCAGTGCTTTAATGCAGGATATCAGCGGCTCGCCGGGGTTACTTATGATGTGATAGGGAACCTGGATGCCGATATTACGTTTGAAACAGACTACTTCGAATTTCTTCTGAAGAAGTTTGCCGATGACCAGAGGTTGGGAGTAGGCGGAACTCCCTTTGTGGAGGGTGCGGAATCGTATGACTACCGATTTACGAGTACGCATCATGTCTCCGGAGCCTGTCAACTCTTCCGTCGAGAGTGCTTTGAGGAAATCGGCGGGTACAGGCCGATTAAGGGTGGCGGAATCGATTGGGTTGCTGTGACGACGGCGAGAATGAAAGGATGGAAAACGAGAACCTTCACTGAACGGGTGTGTCGGCACCACAGGCCCATGGGTACGGCCTCTAACGGTAAGCTGCGTGCCTGGTATAACTTAGGGAAGCAGGACTATTACCTCGGCGGCCATCTGCTTTGGCAAGTGTTCCGATCCTGTCTGCAAATGAGGAGTAAGCCGTATGTTGTGGGAGGCGTGGCATTATTAGTAGGTTTCGTCTGGGGGGTTGTCACCAGAGCCAACAGGCCCATTGAACAGGATCTCATCGCTTTTCACCAACGAGAGCAGATGCAGAGGTTGCGCGAGGTGTTTCGAAAACTTTTCACTCAAATAATATTATTACCTGCAAAATGAGAGACATAGGCTCTATCGGTGTGAGTGAAGCGACAATTGCCCCAGCTGCATAATTGTGCGAACGCCGCGCTTTTGGACAAGTAAGTCCTCGGCTCGCGCTTTCATCCATAAAGACCGACTCGACACACCGCCCATCTCATCTTCATCTGCTTGCAAACTTGGGCTCTATCATACGTGACAATTTTTGAGTTCGCAGGCTTCCGTGTCGCGGTACTTTGCGCCGAAGGGTGTAAGGATCAGGAACTCATGAGGAGAGGAGCAAGGATATGAGCAGTAATGGGAAGGTGATGGTTGTAGGATTGGGAGAGATCGGCAAGCCTCTCCTTGGAGTGCTCTCTAAACATTATGAGACAGTGGGAATCGATATTGCGCCTCCTTTCGACTTGCCGGAGCATGTTGATGTCATGCATGTCTGCTATCCCTTCAGGATTCAGGATTTCATCGGAGAAACAATCCGGTATATTCAACGGTTCAAGCCAAAAGTGACCGTTCTAAACAGTACGGTGGCCGTGGGCACGACACGGTCCATAGCGGAACGGGCCGGCACTAAGGTCGTGAACAGCCCTGTACGCGGAAAGCATATACGCATGGCGGCGGATCTCCTGCATTACGACAAGTTTGTCGGAGCTACTGATGCTCAGAGTGCGGAACAGGTGGCGCGGCATTTTCAAGGAGCCGGTATGAAGACAAGGGTTCTATCATCACCCGAGGCGACCGAACTGGCCAAGCTCACAGAAACCACCTATTTTGGATTAATCATCGCGTGGGCGCAGGAAATCGAGAGATATTGCGATCAGCTCGGTTTGAAGTATGACGAAATTGTTTCGATCTATGAAGAAGTCCCGTTCTTCC
>CAYXKP010000166.1:0-9404 GCA_964465695.1 uncultured Nitrospira sp. | reverse complement strand
CGATAGCTCGCTCCAAGGGAAAGGAATCCATTTTTTCACGCGCGAGTCGTTCAGTATCGAACAGATCCGACGGCTAGGGAACGGGCTGTTTCAACGCGTCATCCAGCCACACCGGCTGTTTGCAGAGTTTGCACCACATTCCGTGGCGACCTTACGAATATTCACTGTGTACAAAGACGACGGGGAGGTGTCGGTGCGAGGGTGCAATCTGAGGTTGGGGAGTGGCGATGAAACCCATGTGCAATCACGGACGCAGGTCAGAGTGCCGATTCACATCAGGAGTGGGGCATTTCATGACGTAGGGTACACGGCAGAGTGGCGTGAAACTAAGGTCCATCCGATGAGCCAAGTAGCGTTCGCCGGGAAAGTGATTCCTGCATTCAAGGCCTGTGTGGAAACTGTGATAGAGCTGCATCGGAAAGCTCCGTATACGCGCTGTATCGGCTGGGATGTGACGCTCGATGAAAAGGAGACTGTCCAACTGATGGAATGGAATGCATGGTCCCCCGGCATTATGTTCCATGAGGCTACGCAAGGACCTTGCTTTGCCGATTTAGGCTTAGAACGACTAAGAATGAACGCGCCAGATAAGCCTAAGCGGAAGCTGTGAGGGCCTATTGTAGGCTCTAGCTCGAGATAATGACCGGGTTACACATCCATGAGGGCCTCAGCCAGCAGGCTCATATAGAGAGGCACGACAGTATGGCTCTAAACGTCAAGTCGTCCATTAAAGCGGCTCTTCGATCCTGGTGGAGCTACGCCTATAATCATCATGCCGACGTGAGAGACGCTACGAGGATATTAAAGAGTGTGGAGAGCTATAAAGGCACGACGAGCAGCCGGGATCTGAAGTTGTGCGACGACTATGCCGTGGAGGTGTTCGGCCATAAACACTTTGCCCCTTGGCTGTATGTCTATACGGCGGTGTCCGGCGGGTTCAAAGAAGGGTGGATACCCGAAAACTACTATGGCTCGGTCGTGGTGCCCACACTGCAAGGGCGATACGGAAAGACATCCGATCTCAGGGCTCTTAACGCCGTCATGCTTCCAAGTGAGGCCTTTCCGGACCTGCTCGCGTACGTGAACGGACTCTTTTTTGACATGGCCTACCGATTTGTGGCGCCGGAGGCGGTGAAAGAACGACTGTTCAAGGAGCATGAGCGAGTCGTATTCAAGCTTGATAGCTCGCTTCAAGGGAAAGGGATCTATTTTTTCACGCGCGAGTCGTTCAGTGTCGAACAGATCCGACGGCTGGGGAACGGGCTGTTTCAACGCGTCATCCAGCCGCACAGGCTGTTTACAGAGTTTGCACAACATTCCGTGGCGACCTTACGAATCACCACCGTGTACAAAGATAATGGAGAAATATCCGTGCGAGCGTGTCACTTGAGGATGGGCAGCGGCGATGAAACACACGTACAATCAAAGACCGAAATAAGGGTGCCGATCAACTTGGAGAGCGGGACGTTTAATGAGATAGGGTATACGGCGGAGTATCGTGAGACCAAGATTCATCCAACCAGTCACGTGGCGTTTGCCGGAAACGTGGTTCCTGCTTACGGTGCCTGTGTCCGCACCGTGACCGAGCTGCATCGTAAAGCTCCTTATACCCGCTGTATCGGATGGGATGTGACGGTCGATCGAGAGGAGCATGTCCGACTGATGGAATGGAATGCAGAACACAACGGCATTAAATTCAGCGAGGCCACACAAGGCCCATGCTTCGCTGATTTGGGCTGGGAGCGGCTAAGAAAATGAGCATGATGATTGGTCTAGGCCGGGTCGTCGTGAGACGCATCGTACACAGTAACGGTGAAAGATAACCTGGGTTTGGCTTATACATGCCGTATGAATGGCTGATCAGTTGTGAGAGGCACTTTCTTTCTCTATCTGACGCTGAGGCCGGTTCAACGGCTCGGCACCACGATTTTACTTCTGCGAATACCACCGATACCCCTTGTTCTCGGTGAACTGGGCTCTTGGTGCGCCGCCGGGTTTTTCCAGTAACAGCACTTTGAAGTCCTCGAGTCCGAACCAAGCGGGATCGGCCAGGTCGTGATAGTGCAGCCCTTGAAGTTTGGGAAGCATGTCACCCAGGGCCTGTTGCAATTCCTTCTCGGTGTAGGCGCGCACGGGGAAAGGATGGTTGATGGATTGGCAGAATCGCTGAATGGCGTAGGTGGCGCCGGTGCAGAGGACTTTCGTGTCCGGCTTGAGTCCCAGAAATTGCGGAAGGGACAGATATCGATCCTGGAAACCGAGCCAGCGTACGGCTTGCCTCAGGTGACCGTATTGAACCTCGTATTCTGTATGTCCGGGTAGCTTGACGGGCGCGGGCCATCCGCTCTCAATACCGAACTCCGTGAGAAACGCTCGGCCACCGGGTTTGAGTACTCGCCACAAGTCGGCGACGAAGCGAATGGGTCCTAAGTTAAAAATCACGGATTGGGGTGGGTTGCTTTCGATCGAAAGGCGAAGCCGTCTGATCCAATCCAGTGCTTCTTGGTGTTGCGCAGTCTCTCCCACCCCAGTGGTCAGCTCCTTATGAGTAAGTTGCACGGGTGTCATATCCGCCATGTTCTCATTGTCGATCACGAGATCGATGGACTGGTCGACAAACGGCAGCGATTCGGCATTGGCCCTGGTCCCGGAGACAGTCCAACCACCGGCTTTGGCTCGCGTGACTTGGAGCTTGAGAAACGGTTGGGTGATGTCGAGCGATAGGTAGGTGATACCCTGCTTTTCGAACGGCAGCAGATCTTTGCCGAGTTCTTGTGCGAGGTAGCCGAGTCCGCCGCCGATTTCCAAGAGAACCTTGGGCTTGGGATTGAACCAGCCGAGTCGGCGCAGTCGCCGCATGAGAAGCCGCCCATAGGTCAAACCGCTCAGTGCTTCGCTCGGTTCACGAAAGAGATGTGAGATGGTGGTTTCGATCAAGTCAAAATGACGGTCATCATTTTCGTTGTGAGCAAGCTCGTGACGATGGAATTCTTCCAGATGCTCCTCGCCTTCGAACCCCTCCCGACCCGACCAACCTTCGCGGACCTGCTGCAGAAGGGTATCCCACTTGGCTCTGTGTCGATGGCCTCCTGGCGGGTCGGCCCCGAAATAGCAGATAGAATAGTTGGGCGTGGCCCATCGCTCAAGGTGCCAAGACCCCGGTTGTCCATCCGGGCCGCAGATCTTCTTGCCATAGTGTTCAACGAGCGTACCGACCGTCGTGTGTCCGTTCATTGCCTTGAGCAAGTCCAAACCCGTGCGGTTCAGCCGGATAAGCGGCAGGTTGTCGTCAAGCGGGGCAAGCCACCATTCGTCGGGGTGATGATGGTAGGCCACAAGGTCGGGAATATGCCAAGCCAGGAGGCTCAGGACCTCACCGGTTAAGCTCCGGGGTTCATGGACAGCGGCAACGGGTTTCATAACGAGCAGTGGTGATTGATCGCTGCAGACTACAGGAGCAATCCGCAGTCGTGCAAGCTGGTCGGTGGGTTTACAACTGTGACGGTGTTGAGGGATCGTCGGTCACGACCAGCAGGCCTCTCATGATCGGATGGATACCGCAGTGATAGGGGTAACGACCGGCCGGCAAGCCCGGCACAGTAAAGTGCCCGCCCGGTGCGACTGTCCCCGAATCGAACAGGCATGGATGTGCATCCTTCACGCAGTCATTGTGGGTGACGGTATGGTGGGTGGGCGTCGGATTATACCAGCGAACGGGCGTGCCGCTCGCAACGGTGGCGGTTGCAGGAACGTAATAGGGTGATCCGTTTTCCATGAGAATCTGTGTGGCTGGTGAAAGGTCCGGGGCTGGTCCACCCGCGGCAGCTCCGATTCCTAGAGCGATCGTCATGATGTGTGCTCGGTTCACGTGGTCGTGGCACTCCTTATAGAGGATTTGTTCGTAAGAGTCCCGGAACGAAGCGGAGGATTCAGCTCGTTCTCTATGTGGCTCATCATAGCATGGCATTGAGCCGGATCGCTTGGGAAGCTCTGTCAACCTCCGTCTCGCCTGGTAGGTCCTCAAGATCGCTTTCCTATTGAAACCTAAGAAAGGGGGAAAAAGGGCCCTCGCAATGAAATCCAGATCGGGGTGGTTGCAAGCGGCTGTTCGTTCATGCTAGATGGAGGCCGTTGCGCCGCGCTGAAACGAAGAGGAGGATCGGAATGGCGAACAAGAAGAAAAAAACCGTAGCGAGAAAACCTTCGCGGACGAAAAAAGCTACACCGTCGCCGAAGAAGAAAGCGGTCAAGAAGACAGTCAAAAAACGTGCGGCTGTCAAGGCTTCCAAACCGGCCTCCAAGAAAAAGAAGATCGCCAAAAAAGCGGCCGACAAATCCGTGAAGAAGGCCCCCAAAGCCGGACCACCCGTCTCTGCGAAGAAAGTCGCTGGTGAGGAAGACGCGGCTCCCCGCAAGTCCGTGGCGGCTAAACCGGCCATACCCATGGAACCGGACGAGGCCGATTTGGACGATGACGATGAGATGGTGAGTGACGAGTTGGAGATGGAGGGCGAGATCGAAGAAGACGACGTCCAAGAAGAATTGGACCTCGATGCCGATGAAGACGGGGACGAGCTTATCAATAAGTCCGAAGATTTGTTGGACGACGATTACCGACACAACTGATATCATGTGCTTACAGTGATCGTCCCGACTCCGTCCAGTGTATGTCCCGTTCGATGCGACTCATCATGGGTGGAAACAAAGGACATTCGGGCCAGTCGCTCATCGCTTCTGCGCACCGCCGCTGAAACTCATCTGTTCCAGCGGCGGTGTCTTATTGCCTCCCTAGTATTTTGCTGTTCCGTGGGATACAGATTGCAGCTTGAATCGCCTCAGCCCATTTGACAAGTATACGGGTATCCCGAAAGCAGATGTGGTTTTCTTGGTATCTGGTAGTGGCGTTTGTATGGATTGTTGTGACCTATCCGCCGGAAATCGATGCCGCTTGCGTTGTCGAGCCGCCGCCAGGAGCTGAAGCGGGTCTTGTGGTCCATCTTTTGCCCGGTTGTACGATGGCTGAGCGGGAAGCCCATGTTGTGCGCAGCGAAGCCGTTATGGGTGCGATCGCCCAGGGTCGTCCCGTCGATCTCCTTGGCGTGATTGTGCGCGGGGATCTCCACTTCGATGATCTTACCCCACAAACCACGCCAGCCCCTTTGATCTCTGCGACGGACAGGACCGATCGAGCAGATCATGTCGCCGGCGACGAGCAGCGAATTGTTCGCGAGATGTTGAGCATAAGACAGTCCGTCGTGACGGGTGCAGTGCGCCATCGGTCGGTTGACGGCACGCTTCGGTTTGAAAGAACCGTTGACCTGTACGGCTCTCGTTTCCGTGAAGGCGTAGACCTCTCCAGATCCGTCTACCAGGAAGCGGTCGAACTTTCCGCTGCCACGTTCGAGAAAGAGGCCTATTTTGTTCAGGGACAGTTCGCCCGGCAGATGGACTGCCGGGAGACCAAGTTCGGCCCGAGCACCAGGTTCCATCGATCCGTATTTCGTGGTTCGGTGAATTGTACCGGTGCACTCTTCGACGGCATGGCGGAGTTCCTTGAGGTGAAGTTTGAGCAGCCGGTATTGTTCGAGAGGGCGAGGTTTGGACTTGGGACGGGATTTTCCGGAAGTCGATTCAAGAGTCGGGTCAGCTTCAGTGAAGCGATTTTCAGCCGCGAAACTTTCTTCGGGTTTGCGATCTTTGAGAATGAAGCGGTATTCTCCGGCGCTCAGTTTCTAGGGTCCGCTGATTTCTCAAACGCTCAGTTCACTCGGCAAGACGACCTTGCAAAGGCACGTTTCGATCAACCACCCCTTTTTGCCCACACAAAGCGGCTCGGATCAGACACACTGCTCGGCCTTTCTCAGGCCCGGAATGGTCAGTATGCTCTCACCTTGGTCTTTCTCGTCGTGGCTGCCTTGCTTGTGGCATACGCCGTAAAAATGAAGTAGTCATTCATCCCCAATATATAGAATCAGGCTTGCCCATCACCCTATAAGTTGATATAACGACGGCGTGAGCTCACAGGCCGAAGATTTCGAGCAAACAGAGCTGCCCTACCAGGTCCGTATCGAAAATTTCGAGGGACCACTGGACCTGCTGCTGCATCTCATCAAGAAAAACGAGATCAACATCTACGACATCCCGGTCGCAATGATAGCTCAACAGTACCTTCAGTATCTGGAAGCCATGGAAGAACTCAATCTCAACGTGGCCGGGGATTTTTTGGTCATGGCGGCCACCTTATTACAGATCAAATCCAAAATGCTGCTGCCGGCGGACGAGACGGCCGAGGACGACGACGAAGGGCCGGATCCGAGGGAAGAGCTCGTTCGGCGGTTGCTCGAGTATAAGGCGTTCAAAGAAGCGGCGCGTCAGCTCGACGATCAGGAAAAGGTGTGGCGCGAGATCTTCTGGCGTGAGCAAGCTCCACCCTCGGAAGTGGATGAGGAGGATCTTCCACTGGAGAATGTCTCGCTGTTTGATCTGGTTGATGCGCTCAAGGAAGTGCTCGAGCGGAATCCGTCGAGCCGACTCATCGAGATTGTTCCCGACAACCTTACGGTACGCGAGCGTATGAATCTCATTCTGGAGACGCTCGAAGGCAAAGACTCGGTCTCTTTTGCCGCGCTGTTCGAGGGCTCGAACAATCGAATGGTGGTCGTCGTGACGTTCTTGGCGTTGCTTGAATTGATGAGACTGCGGGTTGCTCGAGTATTCCAAGCGGAAACATTCGGACCGATTCTGGTCTCCCGGATGTTCTCCTTAGTGCCGGACCCGGCGGAAATCGAGGATGTCGATGCGGAATGGAGGGGAGCATGACTCCACTGACGGTTAATGTGGTTGATGTGCCGGAAGCCGACTCGATCAGTGTCGGAGAAGTGAATGGTTCGCCTCATAATCAGGGCTTCGATGATGATGGGGTGCAGGGCATGGGTGAGCTCCAGGCGATTCTCGAAGCGCTGCTCTTCGTCTCTTCGGAACCGCTGTCCTTAGGACGCCTTGTGGCGGTGATGGGAAACGTGCCGAAAGTTGATGTGGAAGAAGCGCTGCGAAATATCGGTCAAGCACTTGAGAAAGAAGGGCGCGGAGTGCGATTGGCTGTTGTTGCGGGGGGGTACCGTCTGGTCACGAAGCAGGACTACGCCCCCTGGATCAAGCGGCTGGACAAGGCCAAGACGGCGGCCAAACTCTCCAGATCGGCACTGGAATCGTTGGCAATCATCGCCTACAAGCAGCCGCTGGTGCGGTCGGAGATCGAAGAAATCCGCGGAGTGGAAACCTCTGGCGTATTACGCACACTGTTGGAGCGAAAACTGGTGCGGATCGTCGGGCGAAAAGAGGTCCCCGGTCGCCCGATTATGTATGGTACGACCAAATTCTTTCTGGAACACTTCGGTCTGAGCGATCTCTCGCAGCTGCCTCCACTTCGGGAATTCAAGGAATTGGGCGAAGCAGAACAATCGCTTCTTCCAATGATCGGTGGTGAGGTTTCATCCGGCGAAGTGTTGATCGAGGCGCTTGAGACAGATGCGGAATCGTCTACGGCCTGTGACCTTCAAACGTCTTCCCTCGATGAGAATCTGGATCCTCTTCCTACAGCACAGTAGCGAATAGCATCATAAATCCACGGCCGAGTTGTTTCCGGGTCACGGACCGAACCGGATCTTCACGTCGGCTTTGCCGGAGGCCGGTTAAGGAGAGGTCTTTTTCTTAGGTTGGATATTCTTAAGGCGCTGGAGCTCGGCTTCCTGCTCGTCCACTTTTTTCCGGAGTGCCTTCATCTCTTCTTTAAAAGCCTGCAGATCAGTGTCTGGTTTTACGGCAGGTGGTGTTTGAACGGGAATCGTTTGAGCCGGTGAAGCCTGGATCGTAACCGCCGGAATCGGTTGCGTAACGGGAACGGGAGGCGGAGCAGCAGTAAGAACTTTCGCCAAGAGTTGATAGTCGATCGCCAGCGACCGGTCTTCGGATTTCCCGATCCAGCTCGATCGATCGTATACATCGGGACGCACGGCAGCTTCCGGTAGAAACGTGACCTCTCGGTCACGAAGACCGTCGGTGTCCGGAAGCGGACGGGGTTCTTTTTGGCTGCCGTTGGACTTTTTCCCCGGGCGATATCGATACTGGGTCAACGTAAAATGCAGCGAGAGGCCGTCTGCGAACAGATAGCCGGATGTGGTTTCTCTCTCCCGGTTGACCCTCGGCTGCTGTGCAATCTCGGGTGCGGAATGGACATGGAATCCCACCCGCTGGTGGGGAGTTGCCTGAGCGAGGGCTGCAGCAATATGCGGAGTAAGGAACGCAATATCGTCCTCGGAGAAGGTACGAATGTCGTTCAGGTTCGTTGACTTCAAGGCCTTGCCCAGCAGCAAGAGGAGACCGGTTTTTTCTTTCGTGTGCACGCCGCGCAAGATATCTGCGATGGTTGTCTCAGGTAATGTGATGGGATGCGCGGCTTGGAAGGAAGAGTCCGAGACATTCTCAAGGAACACTGTGCCAAGGGGCGTCTCGTGAATGGGTGTGGAAGGGCGAGAGCCGGCACATCCAATGGCCATAAGAACCAGGCCGCTCAACATGAGAAGGATCGGAGTCGACGTGAAAGAAGAGCGTTGAATGGAATTCATGGTGGTGTGTTGCTCGATTAAATTGAAGTCAGCTTGCGCGGCGTAGTGTAACAGGAACACTCCACAAAAACAAAACGGTCGTCGTTCCGTTTGGTCTGTTTGTGTGGTTTGGACTTCAACATCGTCATCTCCTACGACGATTGAAACGGTTCAGCGTTATTGGGTTTGGAAAAATCAAATGCCGGAGGATCCTGCCGGAGGCTGAAAATTGGAATTACGTTGCCAGGCGATCACGGTCATGGAAGATGTAGCCATTATTGTGGTGAGTATGGTTTCAAGATCACGGGGGCGCATCAGGTGGGAAGCAGCGTCTTTCTGGAGACGGAAATGAGCGTGCTCTGCTGCGACGGCTTCTTCCTTGGTTTCAGACGCTTCTTCTGCACAGATTGATAGAGGCGCGCTTGACGGAATGAGCAAATTTTGTATACAATCCCGTCGCCTCGCGGAGGGAACGAGTTGAATGGTAATTAGTCGCAAGTCGAGCTGCAAGTTACTGGGCAGCACCCTCTCTGTACAAGTACAACGCACGTCACACGTAAGCATCCTTCCTTGGCCCCCTCTGGTTAGAGCAAGTAGATCCACTGGCTCCTTGACGCTCTTGAGAAAGGAGGGAGATGAGCATGTTCATGAGCCAGGTAGTTCGGCGTAACGCCGTGCAGTAAGCGAACGAAGAAACCTTTTACAGTCTACTGCCAGGCAGCCGACCGTTCAGAATGGGTTCCAGTAAGCAGCAGCCACCGGAAGAAGGCAACTCACGGCAGACGAAAAGGAGTGATGCAC
>CAYXKP010000165.1:0-9631 GCA_964465695.1 uncultured Nitrospira sp. | reverse complement strand
CTTCCGATCGGGGGACTCAAAGAAAAGATTTTGGCCGCGAAACGGGCGAAGCTCACCACGGTGATCCTCCCGCGTCGGAATAAAAAGGACCTGGAGGAGATTCCCAAACATCTCCTCAAAGGTATTCAATTGGCGTTCGTCGATACCATGGACGACGTCATGAAGATTGCCCTTCGCCGAGGCGCCAAGACTTCTCCGGCTTCCAGAAAACCATCGGCTCCTCCGGCACCCACGCGCATCCGTCCCCTACGACCCGGCAAAGGGCGGCGGCCGCAGGAACTCCCTGCCACGATGGCCAACCGAGCGCCCGCACAGCCATAGGTAGGATAGTGCCGTGGCCCGTCGTCAGGCCAATCCCCCACTTCAGGAATTTGCTCTGATTCGATTTCTCGAAGCTCGTTATGCCCGTCGCACCCGGGGACTGGTTCAGGGGATCGGCGATGACGCAGCCGTGATTGAGAGCTCCATCCCGGTCTGGTGGCATCTCACAACCGATTTGCTTGCCGAAGGAGTGCACTTTGACCGAAAGTCGGCTACCCCTGAGTCGGTCGGATACCGGGCCGCCATGGCCAACCTCAGCGACATCGCCGCGATGGGTGCGGTTCCTCGTTATCTGCTCATTTCGCTCGCTGTCCCGAAGACATGGAAGCGGTCGCACATCGACGAGCTGTACCACGGCTTGATGAAAGCTTGTCGCCTTCATAAGGTGGCACTTATCGGTGGAGACACCTCGTCGTCCCAGGCCGGACTCTTTCTTAGCATCACCCTGATCGGCACAACCAACCGGCGTCGAGCGCTTTTTCGGCACGGCGCCAAAGCGGGAGATCACATCTACGTCTCGGGCACTCTAGGAGACTCCCTGGCCGGCCTCAGACTATTGATGACCGGCACCCCTTCGCAACTCTTGGGAAAAAGGAACACCGAGTTCTCGCCCTCTCATCGGCAATTCCTCGTCCGCCGACATTCCCACCCTACCGCGCGGGTCGCAGAAGCACGGTGGCTCAACGAGAAGCGACTTGCCTCCGCCGCCATCGATCTGTCCGACGGACTTTCCGGAGATCTTCGACATCTCTGCGAAGAAAGTCGAGTCGGCGCAGAGGTGGAACTGGATAAGATACCGATTTCACCGGCCTGCCGAGCCTATGCCAGGGCGTCCGGAATTTCGCCGATCCAACTTGCGCTTACGGGCGGCGAAGACTATGAACTTCTGTTCACTGCTTCTCCGCACGACAGCGATACTATTGCACGGGAAGCACCCACACGAGGCTGTCGGATGACCCGTATCGGAACAATCCGCCAGCGGCGATTCGGAATTCAGATGACGTCCGGCGGTCGGACGCAGCCTATGCCGGTCACGAGCTATGAGCATTTCCGCTGATGTCGGACATGAGTCACCAGCAATCCTTTTCTCGGGGAGCCAGGTCATTCCGGGCGCTCTTGCGCCAAGTTTTGCATTTACAAGAGTCACCGCAACGCACCGCACTGGCATTTGCGCTGGGCGTCTTCATCGCGTTCTCACCCGCTTATGGCTTGCATACGGCCATGGTCATACTGTGCACCTGGCTGTTCCGGCTCAACTTTTTGGCGTTGTTCACCGGTGCCTTGATCAACAATCCCTGGACCATCATTCCGATCTTAGGCGCGACTTACTGGACCGGTGCCCTCTTGTTGGGACGCACCGATACGCCGAGCTTCGACTGGCATGACTTGAGTTTCAGCGGCATCTATCAGCAAGTTCTCCCCTACGCTGTTCCCTTCATGCTCGGAGGACTCGTCCTGAGTGTGCTCGGCGCCCTCTTGTCGTATCCGGCCGCCTACCTGTTTTTCCAAAAACATCGCTCCTCACGCGCCAATCCTCCGATCGAACCGTTGCCGCCCTCTGACCGGGTGGGCTAAGATACCCGTAGGCAGGATGTTGAAAAATTCCTCCAGCTTCGTTCTCACGTCGCTCAAAGGCTCAACGTACCGAAGCGTACGCCTCGCCTCTTCGCTCAGTTGCGGCCTTGCGCAGTGGAACGGCGCGTCTTGGCGCGCCGGGGTGGGCGGGTGAGAATGAAGACCTTTTTGAACATCCTGCGGGATCAACTGATTCAGCCCGTGACCTCGCAGAGATCACGCGGAAGCGAGTGTCGCAATAGTTTTTCATCAGCCTACTACATATGCAATCAATAGACAGACCGAACGCTCCGTATGATGGATCGGCGCTCATCGCCGATCCCATTCACAAGTACGTCACTTTCACCGTACCCTATGCTCACCCCGATCCACATGAACACACCGAGAAGGACCTGATCGACTCTCCGTGGGTTCAGCGTCTGCGTTACATCTACCAACTCCAAAGTGCCCGCTGGGTCTATCCTTCGGCGGAACATACTCGTTTCGTGCATTCGCTCGGGACGATGCACGTAGCGGGACGGTTCGCCCGACATCTGTATCCGTTTCTTAAGAAGGCCGTCAAAGACGTGCCGTCGGCCAATTTCGTCGAAGAACTCTTGCGGGTCACCGCCTTGGTCCACGATATCGGGCACGGTCCGTTTTGCCATTTCTTCGATGACAATTTTCTCCATGCCCATGGCCTCACCCACGAACGGTTGGGCCAGATCATCATCCGGGAACATTTGGCCCCTCTCATCAAAAAAATTCGCCGTAGCCCGTCCGGACCCTTCGCGAAAGGGGAAGAATTGAATCCCGACCAGATTGCCCATCTGATTCTCAAGGAGAAAAGTAAGGACAATTCCCGCCTCCCTCGGTGGTTGAACATGCTTCAACCTGTGATCTCTGGAAGTTACACCGGCGATAATTTGGACTACGTCTTGAGGGACTCGTATATGTGCGGGGTGGCGGTAGGCCCGGTCGATCTCACCAGGCTGATTCATTACACGATCGTGACGGAGAAAGGATTCACCATCCACAAAACGGGGCTCCCCTCCCTACAAATGTTTCTGAACACCAGGATGTACCTGTACTCCAACGTCTATTACCATCGTACCACCAGAGCCATCGACATCCATCTGCGGGACATCTTCGGCCAGACGATGAAGCTGCGCTGCCCCAAGGATCCGCGCAAGAATATGGAGGGGTACCTCACCCTAACCGATTGGTCGCTCTTGGAAGAAGTCCGAGGATGGACACAGTCCCGCCACAAAGCCCGGAGACAGTTAGGACAGGAGTGGGCACGGATTTTAGGCAGAGACGTCAAGTGGAAGATGGCCTACAGCACGACCCTGAAAGAAAAGGGCCAAGAGCGCGGCATGGCGTTTCCCAGCCATCGGCATTTTGAGCAGCTGATTGCCAAAGAACTACCGTCCGGCTTGAGACGGTTGCCGTTTCGCGTGGACATGGCCTTGTTGGATCCTCGGCCCGACCCCAAAGATCGCCGTGGCAATCCTCTTTATGTGTATGATCCCGGAACGGGTCAGGTTTCAACCGAACCGCTGGAAGAGTTCCTGGATCTTCTGCCCACGAGACTCATCCAGTTTCGAATCTACTCCCACGATCATCACCATGACGCAGCCCTGTCGCAAGCTGCGGCGACCGTCCTCAACAAGACCCCGACCAGCCTGGAATCGAATTACTAACGATCGGAGGTCTGCAACTTTTGGCTATGCCGATAAGAGAATGGGCAGGTCGTCCAGCAGTTGTGCTTTCATCACTTTCATGATCTCCCGTTGCTCGTTTGAGGGGTAATGAGGACCGCGTTTTGTCGGGGGGAACCGATTCTCAAATCGTTCGATGGTCTCGAGGGCTTCCGCTTCTTCTCCGGCATGCAGCAACAGCTGCGTAAATCGGAGATAGGCGGGAGCGAGGAACATCAGATGCCGCACTTCTTTCGCTTCGTCGACGACATACCGATAGCCGTCGAGCGAGATCTCTTGGTTGATCTTTTCAAAGCTGAAGGCCTTGATCATATGGACACCCAGACGATCCGTGTCGGCGCTGACGCACTGCTCCCACCGCCCATTGACCAAGGCCCGTACTTCTTCGGGAGACAACCGGATGCCGCCCGTGTTGACATTGTGACGGAGCTGCACCACCACACCCCTGGCCTCCAACCAAGCCCCGTACAGTCCAACCAACGCCCCATCACAGGGGATCGATCGCTGACATGTCCCGGAGAGTGGTGAAAACCTGGGCTTTGCAACCTGTGACGGTAAGAAAACCCGGCCATTTGCTGCGGCACAAACCTCACAGACATCGTCGTCGGGAGTCACGTAGATATACATGCGAATACCCGATCGGTCGAATAGATCGACGGCAAGGATTCGGCCGGCCATGATTTGCATCTGGTAGTATTGCCACATGACGAGGAGGCCGAGAATGGCCGCCAAGTAGACCGTCATGTCCGCAAATTCCAACCCTTCGAACATCGGCACCTCCATCGCCGTCTGTTTCTGACGATAAACAATAGCAACTCTCAAACAGGTCGTCTAAAAACTTCTCAGTTTTCTCAAGTGGGTATGGAACTGTATCGGCTGATGCCGTAGCCCTCTTGACCGCCTTTCTTCTCTCTACTCCTGAGGAAGCTGGCAGGCATCCTGCACGGCGAAATTCATGATGCTGAAGAGAGGAGGCTACGATGTGTTTGACGGGGAAACTGATGATCTCACTCTGCGGGTTTTTGCTTTCGTTGGCCAATACACCAGCCTATGCTCAGCTGGGGGGTAATCAGCAAGACACAGCCAGTATCCTGAACAGTATGCCCCCCGATGTCCTGGCCAAAGTGCGATCTTTGGCACAAATCCTTCAACAGGGCCTCAAAGAGGGAAAAATCTCGGATGCCGAGATTCAACAAGGCTTGACGTCCGGACAACTTGGAGAAAAATTGAAACAGCTGAGCCCCGAAGCCGCTCAACTTCTTGAAGAGATCACTGACGCATCAAGGCAAGGGAAAGGATCTGGAGAAGAAAGCTTGATGCCGTTGATGGGAGGATTGGGCATCTCGCCGAATTAATTGCAGGGGAATACCCGAGTGATGTCGAGGAAACGAATGGAGTATGCTAGCGCATGGATAATGTCTCCGACATGAGCCGTGCAGACAAGGCGGCCCTCATCAAGCCGTGGATCAATCCCGAAGAACGGATCACCGTGCAGTTTGACGATCAGCGCGACATCAACACAATCGTGACGGGCTGCAGCGAGCGACTCGTCGATCTCGAATTGGAAACCAATATTCCCCACATCCGGCAGAAACTATCGATCCCGCTTAGCGACATCGAAGTCTCAGAAGACCCCACCCACTATACGCGCGATCCCGATATGCCGTTGCAATTTAAACGGTTGCTGTTGATCGTCAAAGGCAAACGCCCGCCTATTGTGTATTGAGAGAGCTACGTGGCTTATCCGAATTGATACCCATGGTATCCGACCTAAACGACAAGAAACTATCCCTTTTGATAACGCCGATCAATTTATGGGCCGGCAACTGCGACACGAATGCCCGGCCAGACCGAACTTGCCCGATCTCTTAACTGAGCAAGATAGTTCACAAGGTCATCAGCCATGTGCTCAGCCATCACTCGATGGCCTTCCGCATTAGGGTGGGTATCAACTCTCGAATTCTGGAGTGAGGATACATTAAGGCCCGCAAACCACGGTGCCATGTCCTTGACTGGGACACCTTGAGCATGCCGACCCACATCGGCAAATAACAGATTCTTTGCCTCCGGATCCGTCCGTTTAAAGAACAATATGAGCGGGATCTTGCGTTCTCGACAGATCCCAACCAATTCGCTTAATGCTGACATAGACCTACGCCACCCCGTCCCGTTTTCTGAGCGGGCCAAGGACTTCTCGTCCAGCAGTTCGAGTATGGCATAGCGATAAGTATGATGCGCCAATCGATAGAGCCACAGCTTCCCCGCCATAATCTTTAACATGGCTGGGAATGGCTTCCCACTCATAGACGTTTCAGTCCATGGATCATAAGGTTTCTTCTTCTCTTCTATATCATTCGGCACGTAGGTCAACAGCACCAGATCCGGCTGCAGGTTGATCCCTTCTTGCTTGAAATAGGTTACCTCCTGGACCGTGTTGTAGCCTCCAACTCCACTGTTGATCACGCGCACAGGCCGGTGCAGACGGCCCTGCAACAACGATTCGAGGCGGGTGGCAAACGTCTTGTTTTGGTCCACCCCCAACCCAAACGTCACTGAGTCTCCGAGTGCAAGAATCCTGTATTCTTCCGCTGCTTTCGGCAGAATGGGTCGATCGCGCAAACCCCGTTCATTATAAGTTACGAGCACGTTACCATAGCGTTTTTCCCACGCCGGTTTGTGCCGATAGACGAGCTGGTTATCGGGCAGCATGTCGCGTAAATATTCTCCTACCCGCTCGTAGTACGAGATACCGAGCGGATCAACCATACGAACCGCTACCTCCAGAGCCCCGAGCGACAGAAGCAGTGATACACCACTGAGAACCAGACCGCCTCGGGCCTGATAGAGAGCCAGATACCATGATGACTTAGCCAGCGTGAGTAACAGGGCGATCCCGATAAGAAGACCGAGCAGACAGGCATAACCCCCACTATATCTACCTAACACGACCGGCTTATCCGAGTAATGTGTGGCCGCAAGTAAAACACCTACCCAAGCCACCAAAACTATAAAAATCTTCAGGGACCGGACATTTGCAACCGTCATTGCCATTCTTCCCATATTGCTAGACCACAATTGTGTATGCGCACCCTTAAAAGTGGTTCAATGCGATACCTTGCTATCACAAATTGCGACGATTCTTCCTCAAGAAATCATCGTCATACTCAACAAGACTCACAACATTCGCTGTTGACATAGTTAGGATAAGTCAAACCTGTTGAGAAGTAGACCGCATCGGAACTTCTCATAGAGTTTGATGTGGATGACCCATTGCTTTAAGGAAGCAGCTGCTCGGTCAAAACCCAGCTCATGACTTCTTCTCTTGTTCCTTCGAAGCGTTCATCGCCCTTGGTCCAGCTTCTTTGCGATCTTCCTCTTGGGCCAAGGGCGGTGATTTTGAGATGCGGTCCTCTCGATGATCACCGATGAGTGCCGCGGCGATCAGCAGCTGGATGCCGATGAGGAGAAAGAAGAGCCCTCCCTTGAACTGTCCGGTCCCCTCGGCAAGCGAGAATCGGTGCGCAGCGAGCAGAAGCGAAATCGCCGAGCAGAGGAACAAGAAGATTCTCATGCCGGATGCCTTGCACTCAAAGGGTCTTATAAAGATTAAGCCTGCCGTGAGAGAAGGGTCAACCGGAAATCATGCGAGGACAAGATCTGAAAGCGGTTGGCTTTACTGGGCCGGCGAGCCGGCGCCTGAAGCAGGATGGATGGTGGACACAGGAGCTGCCGACTGGACTGAGCCCTTAAATGGAAGATCCAGTAGCGCGTAAGGATTCACGCGTGCGCCGTTCAGTTTCACACCCCAATGGAGATGGGGTCCTGTGGCACGACCGGTGGCTCCCACTTTCCCCACGATCTGCCCGGCTTTGACCTGCTCGCCGTCTTTGACCAGGACTTCGGACAGATGGAAATACATGGAATAGAAACCCAGTCCATGGTCCAAAAACACGCCCTTCCCCGAAAAAATATGGTCCACGGTAAGCCGCACCACCCCGTCATTTGTCGCGGCGACGGCGGTTCCCAGCGGCGCCCCGATGTCTTCGCCGTTGTGCGGATTCCGCGGCTGGCCGTTCATGACTCTCACACTCCCGAAGATCCCGGTTCGTTTGCCGCTGACCGGTTCGATAAAACCCGGTTGCCAGAGTTTCCTCAAAGAATCCGTCGCGAGCGCCTGTTTCACCTGTTCCTGCTCGGCCTTCCAGCGCACCAAGGTTTGTTCATCGAGATCGACCTTGTCTTTGGGCAGCGTAAGATGCTCGACGTGAAATTTCCCTTTAAGGATTGACACGCTGTAGCGTAGCGTCCGATTCTGTTCGCCTGCCTTCAGATCAACGATCAGTTCATGAATCCCCGGCTCGTCTTGAAGGTCTATCCCGATCAATCCGACCAATCCTTTCGGTTCTTCGAGTCGCGTGTCCGGAAAGAAGCTGATGGACCGTCCAAGGAATTTCCCCTGCACGGAGGTAGTTGGATCATCGACCGGGACCTTCACGACGATAATGTCCCCCTGTTTCGCGGTATAACGCCCATCGGCACCCTCAGCAGTCGGCACCGAACCCGGAACGAGGGGGAAAAGGAGATACCCGGCGAGCAGCAGGGCGCTGCCAAGGGGGTCCCGCGCCCGTATGACGCGTCGTAGATGATGGATATTCAACGCCAGCTTCATCGATAAAACCGTCCTCCGGATACTTGGGAAATCAGTTCCTCGACTCGTCGATTCACCGCACTGAATGGATCCATGCAGAGGATGGTTTCCTCCCAATAGCCGTTAAGTTTCAAGTAGGTCCAATCGACCGTGTAGGACCGATTCTTGGCCCGAGCAAACCGAATGAAATCCCCGCGGACCTTGGCCCTCGTCGTCTGCGGCGGAGTGGACATCGCCCGCTGGACCGCCTCCTCCTCGACGACCCGTTCGATGAGCCCACGGGACTCCATCAGATAATACAATCCTCTTGTCCGCTTCACGTCATGGAACTGCAAATCCAGGAGGAACACTCGCGGATCGTCCCACCCGCAGTTCTTCTTATCCACGTAGGATTGGATCAAATGTTTCTTCGTGACCCAATCGACCTGATGGATGAGTTGCATCGGATCGTCGTCCAGCTGCAGGAGAATCCGTTCCCATTTGTCCCACACATCGTCGAGGATGGGCTCATGCGCCTGTTGATTGAGATACTCTCTGGCCCGCTTGAGATAGGCCAGTTGAATTTCGATGGCGGTCATCTGCCGGCCGTCATCGAGTTTGACTTTTTTCTTCAGCGTCGGATCCCGCGAGACTTCTCGGATCGCCTTGACAGGATCTTCCAGTTCCAACCCATGCACCGTATACCCTTCTTCGATCATCGACAAGACGAGCGCGGCCGTCCCCACTTTGAGGTACGTCGCGTACTCGGACATGTTGGAATCTCCGACGATGATATGGAGGCGTCGATACCGTTCGGCATCGGAATGCGGCTCGTCGCGGGTATTGATGATGCTTCGGGAAGACGTCGTCGACGATGACGTCTTCTCGTGAATATGCTGCGCGCGCTGAGAGATGAAATATTGCGGCTTGCCGGAAACTTTCAATACTTTTCCGGCCCCGCTGAACACCTGCCGAGTCACGAAAAACGGGATCAATTGTTCGGTGACTTTCCAGAAATCGACGTCGCGCCGCATGAGGAAGTTCTCATGGCATCCGTAGGTATTCCCCAGAGAATCCGTGTTATTCTTGAAAATATAGATCTCCCCCGACAATCCCTCCTCTCGGAGCCGTTCTTCCGCCGCGGGCAAGCAGGCTTCCAACAGGCGCTCCCCCGCTTTATCATGGACCACGAGGTCAAGGATGTTGTCGCATTCCGGCGTCGAGTATTCAGGGTGACAGCCGGTGTCTTGATAGAACCGCGCTCCGTTGACCAAGAAGGCGTTCGACGGCCAGCTGTTCGGAATCAGCCCTTCGAAGATGTACCCCAGGACTTTTTCCATGGGGAGATAGATGCGGCCGTTGGGGGAAAAAATGAGGCCGTATTCGTTCTCGAGGCCGAATATCCGTT
>CAYXKP010000164.1:0-9679 GCA_964465695.1 uncultured Nitrospira sp. | reverse complement strand
GTGTTGGCTTTGTTTGCACCGATGACGACATTTGGCATTCCCTTAATGGCGTGGTCCGCAAGGACTCGTGTGTGATTCAAGCCGACTGGTCCGGCAAAGCCGAGCGGAGCTCCCGTTACCTGTTGGACCGTCTCGGCGTCGGCCAGCACAACGTCGGTCACTTTGAGTAGTCGCGCCAATTTCACCTCGTTTACTTCGTGATCTCCACGAATCAGCACAGCAACGGTATCGGTCCCGGCACGATACAGCAGCGTTTTCACGAGTTGACGAGGTGTAATCCTCAAGAAGGTGGTGACCTCCTCCACCGTTCGGCGATCCGGCGTGTCGATCGGCGTCAGGGGAAGAAGAGGAGCCGTGTCGGCATCGGACGGAGGTAGCGTTTCCGCCCGTTCAAGATTGGCGGCGTAAGAGCCTTGGTCGCTGTACGCCACCGTGGCCTCGCCGGTCTCAGCCAGAACCATGAACTCATGGGATACGTCCCCGCCGATGAGACCCGTGTCGGCTTCCACTGCCCGAAAGGTGAGTCCGCATCGCGTGAAGATCCGGGTGTAGGCGTCGTACATCTTCTGGTAACTGATCTTGGAGCCCGCCTCATCGACGTCAAAACTATAGGCATCCTTCATGATGAATTCCCGCCCTCGCATGAGGCCAAATCGCGGGCGGATCTCATCTCGAAATTTGGTTTGGATCTGGTAGAAATTGAGCGGGAGCTGTCGATAGGAACGCACCTCCCGCCTGAAAAGATCGGTAATGACCTCTTCATGCGTCGGGCCCAGACAAAAGTCCCGCTCATGACGATCTTTGAAGCGTAGAAGTTCCTTTCCGTAGTACTCCCAGCGGGCTGTTTCCTTCCACAACTCAGCAGGGGAGGCGATCGGCATCAGCAGCTCCTGCGCGCCGGCGAGGTTCATCTCCTCCCGGATGATCTGCTCAATTTTTCGGATGACACGAAGCCCGAGTGGAAGATAGGTATAGATGCCGGCCGCCACCTTTCGGATCAGTCCGGCGCGCAGCATCAATCGGTGGCTGACGGTTTCCGCTTCACCGGGATCGTCCCGCAGAGTCGGGATCAGTAGCTGGGAGGTTTTCATCAACAGTTAACGGGAGAAGATGCGTTCCAGGTCATTCCAAAAGGCGAAGATCATCACGCCGACCAACAATACCAATCCGACCTGCTGCGCAACTTCTCGTTGCCGTTCGCCCAACGGTTTGCGCAGAATGCCCTCAATCAGGAAAAAGAGCAAGTGGCCGCCGTCGAGGATCGGAATCGGCAGTAAATTAAGGACACCGAGGTTGATGCTGAGGATGGCGATAAGGAATACGACGCTGGAGGCGCCCTGGGACGCAGCTTCACCGGAGATATTGGCGATCGTCAGCGGTCCCCCGATATTCTTGCTCGAAATATCGCCTACGATCATTTTATAGAGGCCGATCGCGGTCAGCTCCGTCCATCCCCAGGTGGCTTCGAGCCCCTGGTACACGGCCGCCGCGGCATTGTCCGAACGCATCAACGAACGGCCTGGCCCCGAGATGCCGATCTTTCCCACTTCGAGAGTCTGCCCGTTCAC
Organism: uncultured Nitrospira sp.; assembly: GCA_964465695.1. Lineage (GTDB taxonomy): Bacteria > Nitrospirota > Nitrospiria > Nitrospirales > Nitrospiraceae > Nitrospira_D. The sequence goes on along the minus strand of CAYXKP010000164.1, from coordinate 8,111 downwards.
TGTCACTTTTTCACTGGTCGGCGTGACGGTCAGCGCGGTCCGCTTTCCGTCTCGCAGGATCTCCACCTGTAACGATTTTTGCGGGTGTTCTTTTACTTGAGTCGTCATCTGCGCCCATGTGTAGATGGCTTGTCCTTCTATTGCCACCACTCGATCGCCCGGTTGGAATCCGGCGAGGGAAGCGGGTGATCCATGCATGACCGAGGTGACGAGCGGAGGCGTTTCCTCAACGCCGATCGTGTACAGCGGTTCCTCACCATTGACCCCGTCTCCCGCAACTGGCATAGGAGTCGCTGTCAGTGTTTTCAGCTGATCATCTCGTCGGATTTCAAGCGAGACGGGCTGGCCCTTGCTCTTGGAGACGATATCCAGCAACTCCGTCTTGGTCGAGATGTCCTTGCCGTTGACCTTGACGATGCGATCGCCGACTTCCAGACCCGCCACGGAAGCGGGAGAACCGGGAACCAGGGCTTCGATGTCGGCACTCAAATCACGGAATGTCGGGACAAACAACGGCGCACCGGTGGATAACCATCCGGCGAAGATCAGATAGGCCAGAATAAAATTGAAGCCGGGGCCCGCGGCCACGATCAGAACCTTTCCCCACAGGCCTTGGTGCGAAAACGATCGCCGCCGGTCGTCAGGGGTTATGGCCTCCGTCTCATCTTCGCCGAACAGCTTGACGTACCCACCGAGCGGTACGGCGGAGACGAGATACTCCGTTTCCCCGACTTGGCGGCCGAATAACTTCGGGCCAAACCCGATGGAAAATTTAAGAACCCGCACGCCGACCCACCGGGCGGCGAGGAAATGGCCGAGTTCATGGAAGGCGACCAGCACACCGAGCACCACAAGGAACCACCAGGCCTTCTGAAGGAGGAGCCACAACGTGTCGGGGGACCAGGCAAGTACGGATATCATCAGGAACTCCGTGTCGCGTATGTGATCTTCTACTCTAACATTCGGCGATTGAAATGCAAACGATCGTCAGCGAGGTAACGCATGCACTAATGATTCGGCTTTTTCTCGAGCCCATCGATCCGCTTCCAGCGCGTCATCAAGGCAGGTAATGTCGTGATGAGCGTGAGCCTCCATCGTGCTCCGAATAACCTGAGGAATCTCACTGAAGCGAAGGCCATGGTTGAGAAACGCCTCGACGGCGATTTCGTTCGCGGCATTCATCGCGGCGGGCATGGTCCCGCCGATGCGAAGCGACTCGTACCCGAGGTTGAGGCAAGGAAAGCGATGATGGTCCGGTTTGCAAAAGGTCAGTTGCCCGATCTCGGTTAAGTCTAGAGAGGGAAGGTCAAGGGCCATTCTGGCGGGATGGCGCATTGCATAGGAAATAGGCGTTCGCATATCAGGAAGTCCCAGTTGAGCGATCATGGAACGGTCTTTGTATTCTACCAAAGAGTGGATGATGCTTTCTCGATGAACGAGAACGTCGATGCTGGATTCGGGAATATTGAAGAGCCAGCGGGCTTCCACGACCTCCAGTCCTTTGTTCATCAATGTTGCGGAGTCGATGGTGATCTTTGATCCCATCTTCCAATTGGGATGCTGCAAGGCGCGTTCCGGCGTCACATTTAACAGCTGCTCCGTAGGTACCGTCCAGAGGGCTCCGCCGGATGCCGTGAGAATCAATCGCCGGACATCCTCAAGGCGATGTCCCTCCAATGACTGAAAGATGGCACTGTGCTCGCTGTCAACCGGGAAAATCCTGACACCATGTTTTCTCGCCTCATCCTGCATCAGCTTACCGGCCATCACCATCGGCTCCTTATTGGCCAGGGCAATATGCTTTCCGCTGCGGATGGCGGACAAGGTCGGTACGAGTCCGGCTGCTCCTACGATGGCAGAAATAACCAATTCGGCATTCAACATCGCCGCCACCTGTGTGATGCCTTCTTCGCCGGACAGGATCTCAACCGGGAGATCTGCGCACCGGTTTCGAAGCAAGGTCCCGGAGGATTCCGTGGAGACTGCCACAGCCTCAGGTTTGAATTGGCGAATTTGCGCTTCAAGCCTGTCGATATTGCTTCCGGCCGTCAGTCCCACGACACGGAATTCCTCGGGAAAGCGTCGAACGATATCGAGCGTGTTCGTTCCGATCGATCCGGTCGATCCCAAGATGATTATCGACTTCATATCCTCTCCTCTCAATTCAGTTCTTCTTATAGAAGCGGCGATAGGCCGCGAACGTAGGCGACATAGTAGTAGAAGGTGGGGGCGGTGAACAAGAGACTATCGAGCCGATCTAACATACCGCCATGGCCGGGCAGGATTCCACCGGAATCTTTGACACCCGTCCGACGTTTGATCACCGATTCGAAAAGGTCTCCGAGCAGGCCCATTCCCGTCAACAGCACGCCGAGGATCAACGCATCCGACAGTGAAAGCTGCGAGGCAAACCCCCACTGAGCCAACAATGCGGCACCCACGGCCAGTGCGAGCCCTCCTAGTAATCCCTCGATAGTTTTCTTGGGACTCACCGACGGCAGGAGAAGATGTTTGCCCCACAGGGTGCCGGCGTAGTAGGCGCCGGTGTCGGAAGCCCATGTGACGACCGCCAAGAACAGGACGAGGGATTCACCGGCCGGCAACGAGCGACTTGAGACGACTGTGCCGAGGGGGAAGCCGACATACAGCACACCGAAGAGAATGATCAGTGTGTCTTTCCACCGGTGGTCAGTCTGACCGGACGATACACGAACCGCGATCGACACGATGAGCGCCGAGGCAGCCAGAAGAGTCGACAAGGAAAGAGACATGTGATCACGGGCGACCACCAGGACGAATGCTGCAAGTCCGACCCCGATCACAAGACGGTTGGAACGAGACTGAAAACAGATTTGATAGAGTTCCACCAAAGCGATGGATCCCACGGCGATCAGCAACAGCGTCAAAGCCCATGGAGGAAGGTGTACGATGATGACGTAGACCGCCGGGATCAGTGCAGCGGCCGTATAGAGACGCCGGAAATCGAACCGTCGGGAGCCTGCTGGTGGGGTGGTCACGGATATCGGGCTGTGGGCGGTCGCTTCGGTGGTAGCAGGATCTCGCACAAGGTTACGAAGACACGGTACTCAGCACGCGGCCAAAGCGGCGTTCCCGTCTCTGATATTCGATCAGCGCGAGCAGGAACTCTCTCCGACGAAAATCCGGCCACAAGGTGGGCGTGAAGCACAACTCTGTGTAAGCCAGTTGCCAAAGGAGAAAGTTGCTGATCCTGGTCTCTCCGCTCGTGCGAATCAATAAGTCCGGATCTTGGAGGGGATGGGTGTAGAGATACCGCTGGATCGTGGTTTCATCGATAAGTCCCGGTTGGACCGCGCCTGTCTGGACGTCCTCGATCAGGGTTTTCACTGCGTCGACGATTTCTGCTCGGCCTCCATAGCTGAGTGCGACCGTCAGGATCAGCTTATCGAGATGCGCCGTTTCTTTCTCCGTCGTTCGAACCCAGTGTTGAGCCGATGGAGGGAGCAGTTCATGGCGGCCGATGGCGCGAAAGCAGACGCCTTGTTCAACCAAGCTGGTCCGTTCCGTAGAAAGATAATGCTCCAAGAGTCCCATGAGCGCGCTGATTTCTTGTGTCGGGCGGTTCCAGTTTTCTTGCGAAAATGCGTAGATGGTCAGGGCATGGATGCCGAGTTCCAGACAGAGCGTGATCATCTCCCTGACTGAATTGATGCCTTCGCGATGGCCTGCGATGCGAGGGAGGCCGCGGAGTTCCGCCCACCGACCGTTGCCGTCCATGATGACCGCGACATGCTTCGGGAGCAGGTCAGGCTCCAACTTGGCGGTCAGTTCGCTTTCGGACAGATGGTCGAAACTTGAAGCCGGGTGCTGTGCCATACGAGCCTAACGCGCACTCCTCATGTTCAGTGTCGAGCAGGCGAGAAGTGGGGAAAGTCTACTGTCGGGGGTATGGAATGTCAAACGATAACTCGGAACACCGCAGGCCCGGTCCATGAGGAATCGCCGCATTGCGACGGTAGAAATGAATGGGCTATACTCGCCCATCAGCCGACAGAGACGAGGAGGTCACCAGACGATGCTCGAGCCGGTCCAGCTAACCACATTTGGTGTCACCGAACTCGAGGCGCAGCACGCGCTCGAGAGGCTGAAAGTTCGGGATGTTGATTATGCGGATCTCTACTTCGAGTCCCGTACGTCGGAGTCGGTTTCAATGGAGGAAGGCATCGTTAAACGTGCCGCAAAGAGTGTCTCTCAAGGCGTCGGGGTCCGTGCGACCGCCGGCGAAAAAACCGGATTTGCCTACTCGGATGAACTCACGAAAAAGGATCTGGAGATTGCCGCAGACACGGCACGGTACATCGCGAATTCCCCCAAAGGAGATTCCACTGTTCCGGTGCCCGTCCAGCGCCGACCGACCAGAGACCTGTATCCGATCGAACGGGCGAAGGCGGAGGCGGCCACGGCCGATCGTGTGGCGCTGTTGAATGAAATCGATGCCGAAGCCAGGCGGTACGATCCCCGCATTAAGAATGTGATGGCTTCTTTTAACACCGAGTACAAAGTCGTGGTGGTGGCAACCTCCGATGGAGCGCTGGTCGGCGACATTCAACCGTTGTCCCGCCTGCAGATCACCTGCATCGCCGAGGACCGGGACAACCGGCAGGTGGGGAGCTTCGGCGGAGGAGGGCGGGTGGGGTTTGAGTACTACCGCGAGGACAATCGACACTTGAGCTATGCGCGAGAAGCCGCACGAGAGGCGATTCTGAACTTATCCGCCGTGGACGCTCCGGCCGGAGTGATGCCCGTTGTGCTGGCCGGCGGATGGCCCGGTATCCTGTTGCACGAGGCGATCGGACATGGATTGGAAGCCGACTTCAACCGGAAAAAAACATCGGCTTTCTCGAACTTGATCGGAAAACGTGTCGCATCGGATGTCTGTACGATCGTCGACGATGGAACCCTTCCATATCGCCGCGGCTCGTTGAATATGGACGACGAGGGAACACCGACCACTCGCACCACACTCATCGAAAACGGCATCCTCTGCCGCTACATCACCGATAAGCTCAACGCCCGCCTCATGGGCATTCCCGTCACCGGCAATGGTCGGCGGGAGAACTATCAAAGCGTGGTGCTCCCTCGCATGACGAATACCTTCATGTTGGCCGGAGAGTCGGATCCGCAGGATATCATCCGGTCGGTAAAAAAAGGGCTGTACGCCGTCTCATTCGGCGGCGGACAGGTTGATATCACCAACGGAAAGTTCGTGTTCTCCGCCAGCGAAGCCTACCTCATCGAGGACGGACAGATCACGACACCGGTGAAAGGCGCCACGCTGATCGGCAATGGACCGGAAATCCTCACCAAGGTCTCGATGGTGGGGCACGATCTGAAGCTCGATAACGGGATCGGTACGTGTGGTAAAGACGGCCAATCGGTGCCGGTCGGGGTCGGTTTGCCGACCATCAAAATCGACGAAATTACGGTCGGCGGTACGCAGAGGTAAGAGAGTCAAGAGTCGTCAGTCACGGTCTGCGAAGAGGCCGCCTCATTGACTTATGTCCGATGACAGGAGGGTCGTGCTTCACGAGCGACGAGCAATCCAGCCCGGTACCACCGTCAACGGCTATGCTGAACTGGCTGCCGATGTCCTGGCTCAGGCAAAAGCCTGTGGCGCAACGGAGGCCGATATCGTGGTGGCCGATGGTGAGACTCTGTCGGTCCAAGTGCGGGTCGGCACGGTCGATCGATTGACGAAGGCGAGAGAAAAGCGGCTCGGACTGCGTGTCTTCATCGGCAAACGATCGGCAACCACGTCTACGTCCGATTTTTCGCACGAGTCCCTGGAACGGCTCGTCGCAGACACCTGTACCTTGGCGAAAGCGGTGGTTGAAGACGACGTATCAGGGTTACCGGATGCGGCTCAGATGGCTGCAGAACAACCGAGTCTCGACCTGTACGATGACACGGTGCTTGATACGGAAACCCAGATCGATTGGGCCAAGCGCGGAGAAGCGGCCGCGTTTGCCGCCGATTCACGCATCACGAACTCCGAGGGTGCCGAATTCGATTCGTCGTCCGGACGGGTGGTGCTGGCGAACAGCCATGGATTCGTCGGGTCCTACAAAAGCTCAAACTTTTCGCTGTCCGTCTCTCCCATTGCGACCGACTCCGGAACCGGGACTATGCAGCGGGATGCCTGGTACGAGGTCCAGCGCAAGTATGCACGGTTGGCATCCGCCGAATCGATCGGGCAGGAGGCGGCGAGACGAGCCGTCCGGAGACTGGGTGCGCGCAAGGTGGCGACGAAGCGGGTGCCGGTGGTGTTCGATCAGGAGACGGCCGGGAGTCTGCTGGCCAACCTGTGCAGCGCTGTGTCCGGTTACGGACTCTACAAACGAGCCTCATTCCTGCTCGATAAACTCGGCCAGACGATTGCCTCCGATTTGATGACCGTATACGACGACGGTCGGATGGTCGGAGGTCTCGGATCCCGTCCATTTGACGGTGAAGGGCTGGCCACGCGAAAGAATACGATCGTCGAATGTGGCGTACTGAAGAGCTCCCTGCTCGATACCTATAGCGGGAGCAAACTGGGGTTGCCTTCTACCGGGAACGCGTCTCGGAGCGTGGGTGAGAGCCCTTCCGTCGGCCCGACGAATTTTTATCTCGTCCCCGGGTTGAAGAGTCCCCAGGAGATCATCGCATCGGTCAGGGAAGGGCTTTATGTCACCGAACTGATCGGATTCGGAATCAATATGGTGACCGGCGATTATTCGAGAGGAGCGTGCGGATTTTGGATCGAAAACGGCGAGCTGGCGTACCCCGTTGAAGAAATCACCATTGCAGGAAATCTCAAACAGATGCTCAATGATATCGAAGTGATCGGGAGTGACCTGGTATTCCGGGGTCGAATCACCAGCCCGACCCTTAAAATCTCCGAAATGATGGTAGCCGGAAATTAGAGCCTATGGCGTATGACACATGGCGCGGACCTTGTCAGCTATATGCCTGTGTTCTTTTCCGAGTGAGGTGATTCATGGCTGATTCAATCCGAGAAACGACTGTTCAGTATCCGAGCGGAAAAGTGGTGACGATGCGGGCCTTCGTGGCGGCTCCGCAAACCAAGGACAAACGGCCGGCCATCATCGTGGTCCAGGAATGGTGGGGGCTCACAGAGCATATAAAGGATATTGCCAGGCGGTATGCCGGTGAAGGGTATGTGGCGATCGCTCCCGATCTGTATTCACGCCTCGGACATCCGCTCACGACCGATGCAGGGGAGGCCGGGAAGCTTATGAATACCCTCAAACAAGAGGATGGACTGAATGATCTCAATGCGACGGTGGACTATCTCAAGTCGGTTCCCGAGGTGGATGCAACAAAAATCGGCGTCACTGGATTCTGCATGGGAGGGTCCTATGCGCTGATGCTGCCCTGCGTCAATATCGCGATCAAAGCGGCGGTTCCGTTCTACGGCCAAGTGCCCAATCCCGACACACCGATTCAGAAGCTGGCTTGTCCCGTGCTGTATATCTATGGGGAGGACGACGGTTGGATTACCAAGACGGACGTCCAGCGCCTGTCGGCGGCGTTGAAGAAGTATGGGAAAGCCGGTGAGATTAAGACCTATCCCGGCGCGCCTCATGCATTCTTCCGAGACACCGACCCATCGGTGTATCGGCCGGACGCAGCGAAGGACGCCTGGGCCAGAGCCAAGACCTTTTTCAAGCAACATCTCGGTTGATGGAAAATCGTTCAGGCTCGTTCTCAGTCGTCCGGCTCTTCCTTGTGCCGTACCCTGCCGGGGAACGAGCCGTTTCATCCCGACCCGGACGACCCTTGTAGGATGACCATTTTGATCAACTTCGCGAATTGCGTGTAGTACAGGACATTCGTTATGCCGCTTGACGCCGAGCTCGGAAAGAAGATGCTCCAGCTGATCACGTCACGGTACGACGATCGGCATTGGCGAAAGTCCATCGAGAAAATCCTCAGTCTCCCTCAGTCCGGCGTGGCCGATCCGATCCAGCAGCAAATCTTCATGTACCTCAAACACGGCTTGAAGGCCTACAAGTCCCGCCGAGCCGATCCGGACTCCTGGATCATCGGCGGCTATGCCACGAAAGAAG
>CAYXKP010000163.1:0-9757 GCA_964465695.1 uncultured Nitrospira sp. | reverse complement strand
CTCCGAAAAAAGTGGTAAGCGCACCGGCTCGTCGGGAGGTGGTGCGCTGGATGTGTGGTCGAGGCCTGACTGAGCGATGTGCCTTGAAGGTGATGGGCATGAGCGCCAGCAGCTTACGGTACCGACCCGCACCGGACCGGAATGCCGAACTGCGGCACCTCATGACCACCCTGGCCGCTCGCCATCCGCGGTACGGGGCCGGCATGATGTATCTCAAGTTGCGACAGCAGGGGCACATGGTTAATCACAAACGGGTCGACCGACTCTATACGGAAGCCCACTTGCAGCTGCGGCGCCGCACCCGCAAGAAGGTGCCCGTGGGTGCGCGTCAGCCGCTGGTACGGCCTGACGCGGCAAACGAAGTCTGGTCCATGGATTTCGTATTTGACCGCAGTGCGGAAGGCCGGGTCATCAAGTGTTTGACGATCGTGGATGATGCGACACATGAGTCGGTCGCCATTATCCCGGAACGAACCATCACTGGGGAGCAGGTCACGCGAATCCTTGATCAGTTGGCTGCAACGCGCGGTCGGCCGCAGGTGATTCGGACTGACAATGGGAAAGAATTCTGTGGTCGGGCCATGCTGACCTGGGCTCACGCGCACATGGTGACGCTGCGGCTGATTGAACCAGGCAAGCCTAACCAGAATGCCTACATTGAGTCATTTAATGGGCGCTTCCGTGATGAGTGCCTGAACGAGCATTGGTTCCTGAATCTCGCTCATGCCCAAGCCATCATTGAAGCGTGGCGGCGTGAATACAACGAAGAACGACCGAAGAAAGCGTTGGGTGGGCTGACGCCCGCTGCCTATGCGCAGCAATTGGCCAGCAAATCAGCTACTGTAGCCCACGGACTCTAAACGTGGCTGCTACTGAACACGGGGGGACGTCGAGGGTTATGCAAAACTTGAAGAGGCAGCCCGTATTGATCCTCAGGCTTTCGAGGTGTACTGGGCTTGGGGGCTAATGCTGGCGAATGAGAACAAATACAAGGAAGCTATAGCAAAGTATGAGAAAGCCGTTAGCCTCAACCCCCGATTTGATGAGCTCCATATAAAGTGGGGCGCAAACTTGTACGTCTTGAAGGATTATAAGGAAGCTGAAGTTCACTTCCGACAGGCCGCCGAAATAAATCCGAATAACCCAGAGACTTACTATAACTGGGGTGCTGCGCTCAAAGCACTGGGGACATTTGATGATGCAATTGTTAAGTTCGAGAAAAGTAAGGAGTTAAATTCAAATAAGGCAATAGAAATTGACGTGCACCTCAAGGAAATGTATTTGGCAGTAGGCAGGCGTCTTCGCGAGGATCGAAAAGTTTTAGAAGCAATTACCATGTTCAAAAAAACAACAGAGATTGACCCAAGGTTTGGTGTGGGGTTTTTTGAATGGGGTTATACTTTAACCCAAATGGGAAATTATGATGCAGCAATCCCTCAGTTCCAAATGGCCTTTGAAGTCAGTCCTCAATTAACTGATGCCCTTGCGAATTGGGGAATCGCCTTACTTGAAGTAAAAAGATATAACGAAGCAGTTACACAATTTAGATTGCTTCTAGAAAGGAAACCCGATCATCGGGATGTTTATTTTTTGTTGGGAGAGGCCTATCTGGGTTCACATAAAAAAGGAGAGGCTAAGGAGGCCTTTGTGCACTACCTCGACAAGGAGCCCAAAGGGTTTTACGTTGATAGGGCAAGAAAAGCCCTTCAGGATATCACCAACACAGGAGCCATCTCCCCGCATTCGACAGAAACCCAAGCCTCCAGCTACCGCTCCTAACGCGTGAATTCAACCAGATGGTCACGGTAGGATTAGATCGTGCTTTCTTTTCGTGAAGTGGCACGAGGGTACGGCCCCAGGAGTTTTAGCCTGGAGCCGACTCCCCACGTCAGACACATCGAAATGAAATTAGGAGGGCGTGATGATAGGACTCTTGATCGCAGCGTTCGAAAATTTAACAGGGAGGGCCAAGGGCCCAGTGGAAGTACCCAAACATGAGATGAAGGGAGCCGTGGAGGAGACGAAAGGAGAAAAGGAGGACGCCAAGGACAACGATGTGAGGACTGAAGGCAGCAGATAGCAGAGCCGCGTTTGCCACCAAGGCAATCGTGACCGAATCGCCTCCCGCAACCAACTCCCATAGTTCCCCACCATCCATACAGTCGCGGTCTGCGGATCGAAGCAACAGTGATCACACTTCCCGTGATTGCAAGGATGCCGTTCTAGTTTGTGCCCCCACTCTGGCATGCTAGTCTTCCTCGTGGCCTTCTAAACAACATTAATTTGGTATTGAGTCGGCCGCCGGTTGCATCCATCCGCGGATGTCCGTGCCGACGCACGACACCTTCATGGACCCGATCACGCACACATGTTCCGGTATTCTCCTGGGGCAGGGGCTGCGCCCGCTCACGGCGGTGCGGAAGACGACGCTGGTGGTGGCGGGACTGGCCGCCTTTGCACCGGATGTCGATGCTGTCAGCTATCTCTGGGGAGCGGACGCCTTTTACCGGGTGCATCACACCTACACGCACACGCTTCTGGGCCTTGTCGTGGTGGCGCTACTGCTCGCCGTAATCGAGAGCCGCTGGATCAAGACCCTGCCCTTCTCTCGTCTGATGGGGCTCAATCTGATTGGAGGCGGGATCCATCTGTGCGGCGACATGATCGCGCTTTGGCCGCTCCGCATCCTCCGGCCATTCAGCGACCATGACTTCGTTCTCAGATGGACCAGTGACTTCGATTATGTGGTGCTGGCGGTGGTGGTCATGGCGACCGGCTTATCCGAAGCGGATGGTTTGCAGCACCGTGCCCCTTGGATCATCTCCGGAGGCTTCCTCCTCCTTCTCGCCTATTTTCTCTTCATCCCCGGTTGGGGCGCGGCCTAAATCCGTTTCGCATGAGGCAAGCAATAGAATATGCTGAGAGGGGCCGGGAGTCTTTGATGGCGGCACCTGCCTGTCCGACGTCAAATTGGCTCGCATATGCCTGGTCGCTGTCAGAGCCCGGGGGTTGATCCTTCACGAGGTCTTTGGTACGTTCCTGGCCAGGCCAAAGGCTTTTCAATTCCTATTCCTTCCTGCGTGGCTGATCCACTTCACGAGCTATGCCGGCTATCCGAAGGCCGTGCCGTCTGAGCAGAGAAATCCGGATCGCGCTCGCGAAGCGGGAGAGCCGGCCGCCGGCGAGTCTTCGGGGACCGAGGCGGGATCCGGAGCTGGATTCGAACGGGCGGTGCCTACACAGGGCAATTTCAGCCGCAGACCGAGAGGAACCTGGCCCGCAGATGACTGCCCACGCCGAACCGCTCGATCGTGAACTCGTCTCGAACCCCCGCCACTACCGCTACTACGACCTCGTCATGGCGGGCTTCGTGACGGTATTGCTCTGCTCGAACCTGATCGGGCCGGGCAAGACGTGCATTCTCTTCGGCCTGACCTTCGGCGCCGGGAACCTTTTCTTTCCCATCTCCTACATCTTCGGCGACGTGCTGACCGAGGTCTATGGCTACGCGCGCACGCGCAAGGTCATCTGGGCCGGCTTCATCTCCATGATCTTCGCGACCATCATGGGGCTCCTCGTGATCCACTTGCCGGGGGATCCGGATGAACCCTTCAATGCCGTGATCCAGCCTGCCCTGGAGGTCGTCTTCGGGAGCACGTGGCGGATCGTCGTCGCGTCGATCGTCGCCTTCTGGTGCGGCGACTTCATGAACAGCTATGTCATGGCCAGGATGAAGGTCTGGACCGAGGGACGCCATCTCTGGACCCGTACGATCGGCTCGACTGCGGTCGGCCAGCTCGTCGACAGCGCCCTCTTCTATCCGATTGCCTTTCTCGGGACCTGGCAGACCGGGACGATGATGAAGGTCATCGCCTTCAACTGGGCGTTCAAGGTCTCCGTCGAGATCGTTTTCACCCCGGTGACCTACGCCATCGTCGGCTGGCTGAAGCGCCAGGAGAACGAGGACTGGTACGACAGGCATACGGACTTTACGCCGTTCTCATTGAAGGACTGAGCCGTCGAAGCGCCAGACGACTGCACTGCGCGATCCCACCGAAGCCTTGCCGTCACTTCACTCAGTTGACGAGACCCGTGACGATCAACGCGTCGGCGAAGTCGATGAAGAGCAGCCGACCAGGAATTATGAGGAATGCTCGGGGCGCCGCGCCGAAGCACGTCTCGGCCAAGCCACCGGGCTCCCAAAACCAATGAGCTTAGAACTAGACTAACGGAGGCGGGGATGCAAGAATACCGGTCGCATGCGATGGGTGATGCGCATCTGCGCGGTGTTTCGTGCGAGCCGCGCTCTAAAGAGTACTGAGTCAGCTCGAAAGGAAACAGCGCCACTGCGATGACCCAAGCCGTCACCTATAAAGGCTTCACGATACAGCCTGCCCCTCGGCAGCTCGTGGATACCGGCCAGTGGGAGTTGAACGTCTTCATTTCCTGGGTCACGGAGGATGAAGAGGATAGCCGTCATTTCGTGAAGACCGGTCGGTATGCGACCGCGGAGGAAGCCACGGCCCAGTGCATTGCCTATGGCCGGCAGATCGTGGATGGCCGGATTCCCGGTTCATCGGTCGGTTAACAACATCGGCGCGCTCACGGAGATGCGTCATGCGACTTGCTCTGGCTCTGCTGTTCCCTCTCTTGAGCGCTTGTGCCGGCTTACAGCCAAGCAAGACTTCCGGCCCAGCCGGCACTCTATCGGCCGAGGAACGCGAGGCACTGTATCTGCAGGCCCGTGAGGGCGCGAGACAATCCCAAGAACGGTACATTGCGACCACCCGTCCCGCTCTTCTGCGGCAGTTTCGGCACGAATATCCCACGATGCCCGACGCGGAAATCGACGTGCTGGTGAATGAGGCGTTGGAGAAAGGCTTGCGTCCGGAGACCGGACGCCGACCGGATGGGCCAATCAGGCAACCTCAAATGGATTGTATGTCCTCGCCATGGAGAAATTCCGTCTTTGGGAATTGCTATTAGCGAGCGATGCATTCGGCGCAGCAGCCGGCGGTCCTCACTGACTCTGAGCTGAAACGTCCAAAACCGCCAAAAGTGCGAAAGATGTGTATGTAGCCTCTTACACTTGGTGATGGAGAAATCGATGGACCGCGGTAAAGACGGTATTGATCCTAATACAATTCGGACCATACGGGAATGTCTCGAAAAGCAATTTGTAGACATCAAGTTCAGTCAAACCATCAGGCCGATGTTTGTCTTCCACCACGGCGTTGAGAAACAGTCTTGGCACTTGATCTTTAATGAACAATTTTTAGCTGCCCATGCTTCCAACGGGGAGTTGCAGCATTTCGTAGAAACCAAGGTGATCCCGAAGGTCCTCAAGAATCCGGGTAAGCGTATTCAGATTTCGAAGTTGGGCGACATCACCGTCGAAGAGAGAAATTTATCGTAACCTTCTGCGGGGGGACAGGTTTCTCAACATTGACGAGCCGCCACTGGCAACCACCCAGACAACGCTGAATGCTCACAGCGAAGCCTGCGGTCCTACGGAGGCCTCCTCTACCGGTCATTCATTCTATCGTGATGCTCGCGCCGACAGCTCGCGCTTTATGACGCTCGCTCTTGCAGCTCGGGAAGAGCTTGACGGTGCAACAAACTCTGCGGCTTCGCTCACGCGCTTCTCGGCTCGCTCCGGTCTGTTTTGAATTGGTGCGACGAACACCGATGTGTTATCAGTGTTACACTAACCAGGTTGGCGGACACGGGCCACTGCCTGCAGTGACCGCCACATCAGAGAAATGAGCTTTCAAAAACCTATAAGACATGTTCTGGAGACATAGCAATGCCCAAAGCCCGCAGCGCCGGTCAATGTTATGCATGCGAAGCCCAAGATCGAGTCAGGATGACCTTCATGACGTGCAACCGCTGCCGCCGGTATTTCTGTAGTGAGCATGGCACCTCGGAATTGGACCAATGCGAAGTATGCATTGAAGGCGGCGAAGAGACGGAATAGCGAATGATCAATCATCGGACTGAACCGGTGAAAAGTAGTACCCGGCGTCTCCTCCGGCGTCGTCTGCCTATCCGGCATTAAACGGCGTTTGTTACGCTCCAACATGCGCAAACGTCTTTTTAGACCAGCGATCAGCGTAACAAACACGGCTCGCCTACCGTCCCGCTCCTCCACCTGCTGAACCCATCCCCCCGGATGAACCAGTCCCTGGTGTGCCCAGGCCGCCCGACCCCGTTCCGGATGAGCCCATACTCCCTGACCCCGTCCCAGGTGTACCCATACCTGAACCAGTCCCAGATGATCCCATGCTGCCCGAACCCATTCCGGGTGCTCCCATGCTCCCTGAGCCAGTCCCGGGTGTGGCCATACCACCTGAACCGGTTCCAGGTGTTCCCATGCTGCCTGAACCTGTACCTGTCCCAGATGATCCCATGCTGCCAGAACCCATTCCCGGTGTTCCAATGCTCCCTGAACCGGTTCCAGGTGCGCCCATGCTGCCTGAACCGGCTCCCATGCTTCCCGATCCTGTTCCGGGTGTTCCCATGGAACCTGCTCCACTTCCTGATTGGCTCCCCGCCGTACTACCGGCTTGGGTGAGGCTGTTGGCGAAGAACAATATTCCTCCGGCCATCAATATGTGCACACAGCTCTGTTTGATATTCATATGCGCTCCCCTTTTCTGGTATGTGGGCGTGTGAACTAAAGTTTGCCTTCTATTATATGACGCCGTGATCCTATCGAAGCTCAAGGGGATTCAATACTGGGAAGACACATAGGATCTCTTTCCTGGCTATTCGCTGTCTTGTATTGTGGTTTGAATATTGTCGTTTGGAGCGCCGCAACGAAATGTCCAAGCTTCCTATCCTAGGGGTTCCCCTAGCTGTTGTCCTGGCACAATGCAGTACAGTGCTTCCCTCCTTTCGCCATGAGGACTTCCAAACCCATTCTGAACCAACTGCCTTTGATGATCACGGCCATCGCAGTGGTGATACTGGTCACCTGGCTGATGGCCTGGCAGTATGTCCAACGGTCCCTTATTAGGACTGCGGGGGAAGCGCTCAGCTTGGGTGCGGCGGAAATCGCCTCCAAATTCGATCGGCTGATCTTGGAGCGTGACGAGGACCTCCGTGTCATGGCGGTCGCCTTTTCGAACCGCCTGAAAGACGATCCGGCATTCGTACACCGTTACCTCAAGACCGTTAAGGACGCCTACGAGACGTATCATTGGGTCGCGGTCGCCGACAGGGACGGACGCTTGGTGGCCTCGACCTCCACTGAATCGCCGCCGGGGACGGATGTCAGCCGGACTCCCTGGTTTCTGGAGATCCGCACACAAGCGGAGGGTGGGCCGGATGCGACGCTGCTGGGAGACGTGGATGCGTTTCTGACTGATGAAGGCGCGCCTGATGCGATCGCCATCTCGCGGGCCATCTACGATTTGCGCGGGGCTTTTGCCGGCGTGGTCACGAGCCGCATCACTCTCTCGGTCTTGGAAGCGATTGCCGTGGAGACGCTCCCCAGTTTGCCCAACAAGAATTCCATGTTGACCGACATCGAATACCAGATCATCGCCGAGGATGGAGTGGCCTATATCGACAGTGACTTGGCTCATAAAGGCCGGGCGAACTTCTCCACTCTGGGTCTGCCTTCGCTGGAACTGGCTCGTCAAGGGCCGCCGGGCTATATCGAGGAAATGAATCCGCGGCGGCAGGTTCCCGTCATCACCGGGTACAGCCTGACGAGGGGATGGGGTCAGCCCGATGCATTCCAGTGGACCGTGCTCGTGCGCATCCCAACGGCCTCGCTGGTGCAGCCGGTCCAAACGTTTCATCTCAAGATCGGAACGGTCGGAGTCGCGATCGTCGTGCCGATTTTCTATCTTCTCATCTGGATGCAATCACGATTGCGGAAGGAATGGCAGCTCGCCCAGGCGGAACGGCTGCGCGCCACGGCGGCCGAAGCGCAGTATCACCTTTTGTTGCAGACCACGGATCAGGGGATCTTCGGAGTGGACCACCAGGGCCGCTGCACCTTCATCAACCGGGCAGCGTCCACGATGCTGGGCTATATGCCGGACGGCCTGCTTGGACATCCCTTCCACGACCGGGTGCACCGGGGAGGAGATCCACCCTGCGGCGATCGCTGTGTACTACTGCGAACCCTCGCGCGCCGGGACTCCACGCGGCTCGTCGAACAGGCGTTCCGCCGCCAGGATGGGACCATGCTGGAGGTCGAATGCTCGGCCTTTCCCCTTACGGAAGGCAGCGACACCACCGATTTTCTGTTCACGTTTATGGACATCAGCGAGCGCAAGCGGCGGACCAAGGAGCTGCTGCAGTATCAAGTGCGTCTTCAGTCGCTCGCCACGCAGTTACGTAAAGCGGATGAGCTGGTTCGGCAACGCCTTGCGACTGAGCTGCACGACAACCTCGCGCAGACGCTCGCGCTCTGCCGAATGAAGCTGGCGGCCCTGTCGCGCACCACGACGCCTCCGCTTGCGGCCGGCATCGCACCCGTCACGGAACTGCTTAAGGAAGCGTTGACGGTCATTCGACAAATGATGAGCGATTTGCGTCCGCCGATGCTCGGTGATGACCGGGATCTGGTCGCAGCGGTCCAGTGGGTGGCGGCCAAGCTGCAGCGCCATGGACTGAGCGTCCGCGTGGTGGACGACGGCAAGCGCAAGCTGTTGGATGCCGACGTCTTACGCATCGCGCATCAATCACTCCACGAGCTGCTCTTCAACGTCCTCAAGCACGCGCAGGTCACCGAAGCGACGGTGCGGCTGCGCCGAGTCGGCGGCTATCTTGCCATTCAAGTCAAGGATCGCGGCGCCGGTTTTCAGACGAAGGGCGCGCAAGTACCCACCCAGGAGGGGGGGTTCGGTCTGTTCAACCTGGGTGAGGAACTGCGCGCGATCGGCGGACATATCCGTGTCAAGTCAGTGTCCGGCTGGGGATCCCGGGTGACGATGCTGTTGCCGCTGCGGATCCAGTCGACGATCACGACGCAGATAGGCCTCCGTGACCAACCAGCCATGACAACCGCGCCGGGCGGCGCGGAGGACCGTCCCATGCAGATTCGGATTCTCTTGGCAGACGATCATCAGATTATGCGGCAAGGTCTGCGCAGCATGCTCGAAAGCGAACCCGGATTCCAGGTGGCCGCCGAAGCGATGGACGGTGAAATCGCAGTAGAGCTCGCCGCGTCCGTCCAGCCGGAGATCATCCTGATGGACATCAATATGCCGAAGCTCAATGGCGTCGAGGCCACCCGTCGCATCAAGCACCGGTTCCCGAACATCGCCGTGATCGGGTTATCGATGCATGAGGATCCGAAGCTGGAACAGTTGATGTACGAAGCCGGAGCTTCCGCCTACCTGTCGAAGGGTACGGCGTTCAATATTGTCTGCGATACGATCCGCCAGGTGCGGGACCGGCGATCTCACGGAGAAGAACTGACCGGTGAGCTGACTCCGCTCTCGCCGGACACGAGCGGCAGATGATGAACTACGAGAAACGATCTCACTGCCAAGGTTAAGGCGACCGGGGGCGGTATACCGAGGCTATTGAAGAAGCGGTCGGCTATCCATCGTCTTCGATAAAGCCGTAATTGATGAAGCCATTGCAATAGAACCGGCTACAGTAAAATAAAAAAGGCTGGCCCGGGTGTCCGGACCAGCCTTTTCATCGCAGTACTTGAAAGCAGGACTACGGATTTACACGTTAGTATCCCGCCTTGGCGTTGGGGTTCACCTGGCTGGGGAACGGATCCAGGATG
>CAYXKP010000162.1:0-9995 GCA_964465695.1 uncultured Nitrospira sp. | reverse complement strand
CCACTCACGTGCTCCCCGGCGCGGTTCAAGATGACAAAATGGGACTGATATCCGTTTGTTCCTAAAACCGCCACTGTCTTGGAGCAGATCTCCAGTGGCTCCCCCCGGCGATAGACATGGTGATCGTCATCGGCTGCTTCGACGAACGGGCCAGCCGGTAACGCATAGTGGCCTTGCCAGGTGCAGGGCGCATCTGCGGGGAGGACGGCACTCCACCGTGGATCGTGGTTGTCCAGTTGGACAGGCTCGGTCGTCAGAAGGAAGTGTTCGGCGAAGGGAGGAGTGCTCAGCAACTGGGCCTTCTCAGGCATGATGGACTGCGGAACGCCACGTTGGTAGGTTGTCCCTTGTTCGTCCACCAGCCGACTGAAAGGACCTCGCAGGGTCGCGTATCGGACTGAGGAGGGGGCCGAGACCGGAGGCAACTTGTAGCCGGTCAAGGTCACCGAAAAGAAATGGATGCCGTCGATGACGCGCCAGGGTGAAAACTTGACGAGATGGATGCCGAGAAACCCGGCCGCCGTCATGCCGTTCATGTAGTCAGTCAGTGTCAAGGCACCCGACAGGCAATCTCCCCATTTTTGCGTGTCGTGGACGAGATATTGTGGGACGGTTTGATCCGACACGATATCGGAGATGGTGAACCGTCCGCCCGGCCTGGCCACCCGATGCATTTCTCGAAACACCTTCCGCTTGTCCGGCGCAAGGTTGATGACGCAATTCGAGATGATTAAATCGATAGTCCCGTCATCAATCGGCATCGCATCGGCCAGGCCTTTGCGGAACTCTACGTTGGATGCCGGATAGCCAAGATTCTCGGCTACCACCACGGCATTCTTGCGGGCGATTTCCAGCATCGTATCGGTTATGTCGATCCCTATCACGCGTCCGGTTTGGCCCACCAAACGGGAGGCCTCAAAGCAATCGATGCCGCCGCCCGACCCGATGTCCAAGACTGTTTCACCGGCCCGCACCGTCTTGAGCCCGGCCGGTGTACCGCATCCATAGGAAATCTTTAGAACTTCATCAGGGATGAAGGTCTTGAGGTGCCCCATGTCGTAATTGGTGGGACAACACATCTGTTCGCCAGCGCTCGCGGCTTTGGCGTAACGCTCGCTGACTGTTTGGGTGACTTTATCGATAGGCATGGCCGGCCTTGCAAAGGTCTGGCTATATATGGAGTGAGCTCTATGTACCAATCCTCTAGGTGCGTGGTCAATCGTGATCTTTGACTCTCAGTGGACTCAGGCAGTTGACCAGCCGCGTATGGTCCCTGGAAAAGAGTCGTTTCTAAAGCAAAAATCTTACGTCTGGTGAGCCAAGAAGCCGGGATGAACCTAGTTTGAGAAGATGAAAGGGTGGGCTTAGTAGTCGCCATCAATCCAGCGTCGGTTTCACATAGCTGAACAAGCCGTCGCTGATCGATAGCGCCTGGTTCAAAACACTTTACGCAGAGCTTCCAACAACGTCAGATCAAAGTTTAGGCGATACAAGTTGGCTTGTAATGCTTCGAAGGTCTCTCCTTGCGCCCAATGGTCGGGAAAGTTCGGTAAATAGCCAAGCCACTGTTTTTCGTTGTCCAAGTAGAAATATTTGATCGCTTTCATAAGATCACCTTATCTACCGAACGGAACCCTAGATAAATTCCAACACGCGCTCGCCTATTGGTCAAGAAGTCACCCAAAATTCATTAAAGGCTACCAGGATCGAAACCGGAGATCGGCTCTTTCTAGCGATTGCTGATTATCGCGAATACGAGCTGTTCGACCCGTGCCCTGCGCTTGATTTGGGCCCGCGACATGGGGCGGGACATTGTGGGGATGTGAGGGGATAGCGTGGAGGTATGGTTATGATGCCGGTCGACTTCTAAGCTGCCGTATTGTCCCTGCTCTTGGCTCTGGTATTGATAGTGGCTCTGTTCTGGTTCTTGGACGATGAGATCTTGGTGCAGTTGCCACAGCTTGATTTGCAGATCTTCGAACGACTCCCCATAGGCCTCGTGTTCCGGGTAGCCTTCCAGGTAACCACGCCATCCGTTTCCGTCTTGCATGATGATGTATTTCGTGGAGTGCATTACGAAAGTATAGCTGGACATTTCATATGCGCAAGGGAAGAGGGGGAAACGGACCGCTCTGAATTTCGAGCTGCAAAAGAATAAGAAAACCGTTGTGTTAAGTCGATATTGTTCCTTTCCTGCGGAACGTTTTGGGATATTTGCTCTTACGAAAAATCATCCGGCAGTGGTTTGTAAACCTCCTCTGAGCGAACTCAAAGAGAGGTTGATGACGATGCATGTTTTCCTATCGTTTTTGACCTCCACTGATCCATGCGGAAGAGCACATATGCGGCTGCTCGTTTTTGTCAGTGAGCTACAGAGCGCGGTGGTCTGTCATTTGGCGTGAAAAGATCGACAAGAACGGCTTTCACCGCTACATTCCGAACAGATGTTCTGATTCGGTACTCTGAACCGAGAGCAGAGAGGAGTCGCCAATATGATGTCAGCTCAAATCCTCACTGATGAACAGTTGAAGAACCAGGCGATCCAACAAGCATTGGCCGGCGATGCCGTCGGGGCGCGACAAACGGTCAGCGAAATGACAGACAGGCGGTACTTGAGAGAAGCCTGGCAGATGATGCTGTTCGTGGAATCGGAGCGGGGAAGCGTACAGAGGGTGAAAGACATCATCGTCTCATGTCCTGATTCGTCGCTTTTGGCCAGTCACTTCTATCTTGAATTGCCTCAACTCTTCGTCAAGGCCGGGGATCGGTTCGGGGCCATTGAGATCGCCAAGGCAATGGGCAATGCCGGAGTTTTACCGCTTATCGGCATCGCTGCTCATCTGGCTCAGGACGGAGATATCGAAGGGGTACGAGATGCGCTCTCTCATATTGATGAGGAAGACTTGAGAGCCATGATCCTGCGCAAGGTGAGTGCATATCAGACGAAGCTTCAGCGACTGGACGGGCTGAACGAGGTAGGAGATCAGACTGCAGAATCCGATTCGCTGGCCGCCTGACGATTTCACACTGAGCTTTTCCCACTAGTCTTCCATCGTGCTCCTTACCGGCAGACTGCTTCCGTCCAAGGCGCACCATTCTCGAACAACTCGACTCGCTCTCGGGCAGTCGTCTATACTCCATTCATTCTGGTCCGGTAGCAACAACACTATCCTTCTGACTTTCTTTTTCGTGGATGACCTCACTCGACAGCTCAATGAGCGGTTCGGATTTGCGACATTCCGGCCTGGCCAAGAGGACGTTATTCGCGCTGTGTTGGCGGGACGCGATGCGATGGCGGTCATGCCGACGGGACAGGGGAAGTCGCTCTGCTATCAATTGCCGTCGACCCTTCTTCCCGGCTTGACGCTGGTGATTTCTCCACTCATTGCCTTGATGCAAGATCAGGTGGCGGCCATGAGGCAGCGAAAAATCGCTGCGGCGGCGTTTCACTCCGGCCTCGACGGACTGGACAAGAGTCGGGTGATGCAGGATCTGCAGCAGCGGCGGGTTCAGCTGCTCTATCTGGCGCCGGAACGGATGCAACACGACGGGTTTCTGCGTCTGTTGCGTTCCCTCTGGGTGTCGTTGCTCGTGGTCGATGAAGCGCATTGCATTTCTCAGTGGGGCCATGATTTCAGGCCGGACTACCTCAAGATTGGTCGCCTGCGCCGAGAGCTCATGAATCCACCCTGCTTGGCTTTGACGGCCACGGCCACCACTCGCGTACAGACGGACCTGTGTCAGCGGTTGTCGCTTCGTGATCCGTTTCGATTAGTCGCGGGTTTTCGGCGGGAAAATCTAGCCTTGTCCGTCCATCCTTGTCGGACTTTTCGAGAGAAATTGGAAAAGGCGGAGCACTTGGTGCATGTGGCAGAGAAGGGCACGATCCTTATCTATTGCGCGACCCGCCGGACGGTGGAGGAGGTGGCGGCCTGGTTGGGACAGTCCCACCCTTCCGTCGGTTACTACCATGCCGGACTTTCCGATGAGCAACGGCGGCTGGTGCACCACGAGTTTAGCCGGGGGACGTTGAGAATCCTGGTCGCGACGAATGCCTTCGGTATGGGTATCGATAAGTCGGATGTCCGATTGGTCCTCCATTTCGACATGCCGGGCAGTGTGGAGGCCTATTACCAGGAGGCGGGGCGTGCGGGCCGTGACGGCCGGCCGGCTGCCTGTGTGCTGCTGTTCCATGAACGGGATGTAGCCACGCAGGAATATTTCATTGCACAGGCGTCAAAGGATGCTGACGGTACCGAGCGTGCGGAACGCATGACGACATTGCTAAAAGAACTGCTGGGATACGTGTCGGCGTCGGCCTGCCGGCAGGTGGCAATTCTTGACTATTTTAGCGATCGAGCTGAACCGGCCTCGGGACCTTGCGGCTTGTGTGATCACTGTGTTGCGCCGACGCCGCAGCCCAGCCGGATGGTCTCTGGCGACCTCGCAGTCTCCGCCAAGACGGTATTGGAAACAGTAACCTGGTGCATGGGGCGGTTCGGCAGGAGTCGAATCGTCGACATTCTTCGGGGAAGCCGTTCAAAAGCGCTGTTGGCCTGCGGGGCAGAAGACTGTCCGACCTACGGCATCGGGCGGGCCCAGACGAAGGTCTCGATAACGAAGCTCGTGAAGGATCTCATCGGTTCGGGGTATCTCCAGATTCAAGGCCTGGAATATCCCACGCTTGCTGTGACGTTCAAAGGACAAGAGATTCTGCAGGGGCGTCGCACAGTAGCTCTGGAACAGATGCGAGACGATCCTTCCACCGGATCTGTGGAAAAACCACGACGTTCGCGTGCCGTCCCGACGAGCGGCCCGCTGGTTTCACCAGATCGACAGCTTGTTGAACGACTCAGGCAACTCCGCTCAGAGCTTGCCCGGGAAGAAGGTGTCGCGCCGTTCCTCATCTTTCACGATCGCACGTTGAAAGCCATTGCCGGGCATAAACCGGAGACGCCGGCAGCTTTGTTAGAAATACCGGGGATCGGCGAGAGCAAAGCACAACGGTATGGCCGGCGGGTCCTAGCCGTGGTTAATGAGTGCGATAGCGATCAGTATTAGCTCATCGCATCGCCCCGTATCTGTGATTAGAACAAGAAGGCCCGGTGTGATGGTTGTGTACCACCGCACCGGGCCCTTCTCTCTGCTGTCCTAATATCAGGATGTCGGATCCAGTTTAATCCGGCACCCTGATCACAGGAGGATTAGTCTAGACAGATATCAAGGGGTGTGCCAACCGGATTCCGCTGCGCAGGCGAGAGCTGCTCGCAAAACGATTTGGGAAGCGCCTGCACCCAGCCATTGTAGACATTGGGAACAGGCAACAGGCCCTGTCCACCCATGCCCGCGTTTGCTGTGATGGGATCATCATTCGGCGCAGCATCGTCGGCCAGCACGACCCAGCCGGCAATCTCGGCATCGTCGACGTTGCCGTCGTTGTTCTTGTCGTAATCCAACACGATCAACCGGTTGGAGAACTTGCTCGTAACATAGGCGTAATATCCGCCGCCCTTCTTGGCACCGAAGTTTACACCATGACAACCCGGATCACAGGCAATGCTCTTCACCAACGTGTCCGTTTTGGCATCAATGATCGTGATTGTCGCGGTCAAGGTGTTCCCGGTGATCACGAACTTGCCATCAGGACTCACCGGCGTTTGGATCGGCAGCCCACCGATTGCTCCATTCCCGCCCACCGCTCCGGTGATCGGATTATAGTTTTGGAGCAAACTGATGTCCTTGATCTTATCCCCCGTTACCATGTTGATGACGGAAATACTGTGTCCCAGATAGTTGGACACATAGTATTTCGTCGAGTCCGGATTGAT
This sequence comes from uncultured Nitrospira sp., assembly GCA_964465695.1. Classification (GTDB taxonomy): domain Bacteria; phylum Nitrospirota; class Nitrospiria; order Nitrospirales; family Nitrospiraceae; genus Nitrospira_D. The sequence continues at coordinate 4,167 of CAYXKP010000162.1, read as the reverse complement.
TCCTGAGGCGATCGGCAGCGTGCCCGTCGCTGGTTTGGATTTGATTTTGTCAGTGATGAAGTCCCAGAACGTGGAGTCATCCGAATTGGAGTTCGGGGTCACCATCGTCTGACCATCATGGCCCATCCAATGGGCGTGTGGTTGGGCTTGCTTGTCCCCTGGGTTTTGCACCAGAATGTTGCGGTTGATGCTCAGGGTTCCGTTGGCGGCTTTGTTCAGTTCGACCACCGAATCTCCACCGTTCAGTCCCACGTGTACCTGCTCGTTATTGACTCTGGTCATTACGTGAGCGGGATCGTTGCCGAGCTCAATCTCCTGCAAGAGCGTTCCGTCCGCTTGATTATGGACGTACAGGCTCTTGCCGTGCCACTCGGTGTTGTAGATCTGCTTTTGATCATGACTGGCCCACAAGTTGTGGGCGTTATTCATCTTTTGGGCCGGCAACGCGATCTTGCGCTTCACCGTCCATTTGTCCGTTCCTTCCACATCGACCACGGTCGTGGTGCTGGGATAGGCGGCCCCTTTTGTCTGGCTCACCTCATACTGGGTGTCCACCCACACTTCACCGACTCCATCGATTGCCGGCGTTTTCACGGCTTGGATTTCTTCGCCGTCAAATGCGCCTTGGAGTGCGGCATTGAGGTCTGGAACAACCACGCCGCCCGTGACGCGGACAGGGACGGCCGGATAGGTAGGCTGATATTTTTCGCCAACCTTGGTGTAGTCTTTCCAGTTCGTCGGGCTGGTAACCACGAAGAACGCACGCAACAATCTCAGGCCAAGATTTGAGTTGCTGGGGAAGGCCTTGGTCGCGTCTGCCGCTTGTCTCACGTCGGCCGTATGAGTCACGCCGTAGAGATGGAGATTCTCACCGATTTCAAGCCCCTCGGTCGTGGAATCATCGACAACCACACCGGCCAACATATAGGGATGCAGCTTGCACACGAACACATAGAGCCCCTTGGCGTTCAAGGTCACTTCATGGTCGTCTTTATTTGCTTTGTCCTGATCGATGCGCTCTACCGGGGTTGCATCAGCCGGCCAAATCAGGCTTGTGACGGTATGGAAACTCTCCACGCGAGATGGGCCATTTGCGCCGTTCGGGCCATGTATCGACTTAGTTTGAAGAAATGCCACCTTGTCGCCTGGCTTGACGATGGCGAGTGAACGGGTCCCGGCCACTTGAGCGCCGGTATCGAACCAGTGGCCCGCTTCGTCCGTCACGTCAAATGTGACCGCAGCGGGAATGGCCGCCGGTCCTGCGGCAGGCGGCGCCGCCTCGTCTCCCGTACAACCTGCTACTCCCGCCGCAAGGCAAAGAGCGACTCCTAACACACGATACCGTTTCATTGAATCCTCCTTAGAGTGAAATGGATGTGATGCGTGACTGTTGCTAGTCGATGGAGCTAACGCATGGGCGAGGTATCCGGATCCCTCCGTACGTCAGTCGTCGGGACGGGAAGCCTATTATCCGCCGTCCTTAATAGTCAACTAAATAACTAGGAAAAGTAATTTAGTAACTGTGCTGCCCAGCAGCAAATGTTCGTCTCTCAGCAAACGGCGTGCCCGCAGGAAATTTCTGTGTTCGGGAGCAGTACTTATTGATGAATAAAGATTATGCGTTCCGTGATTCGCCATATTGATGGGGTGGCGAAGAATCGAATTGGATACAACCTATGTATCGAATTAGATCCAGAAGGGCGGTCCTGAGCGATTATCGATCAGGGAGAAGAGCAAGGATGATCGCACTCGCGATCGATTCATTCATCATTGATGGTGATGATTCATGATGATGTCAAAGGAAAATCATTATGCGCGACAGCTGATGCTTATCAGCCTTGAGCCTGGGCCATTCCCATACCGCCACCCTCGACTGCTGTGGATATTTCCATTCGGAGTCATATCTCAAGTGATACGCTTGCAATACAAAATGATGCGTCTACGGGGCGAAGGAAAGCTCGAAAAAGCGTTGCGAAACGTTGCGCTTAAGAGACGGCGGCGAATCTCTGTAATTCATGCCAGTAAGTATCCTGTCCACACTCCATAAACTGACCAGAAACTCTCTCATCCTGCCTTCACACCTTACGACTAATTTCAATAGTCTGTATCTCATCCGATACAAAACGGATCTGATCCGAATCACATCTTTTCTGCTCAGAGAACAGCGCGTGTTAGAAAGGAATAACGACGAGTACATGATCTTTCACTGACTTAGCGATCCGCATCACGACGATCCATGCCTCCTTCGGCATCCATTCCTTCGCGGGAGTGTGTGGCATGATCAATGCGTATTCATCGCATCTGAGGCCATTCATTCCAATTACATATAGAGAGGAGAGTTAGCATGGAAGACCCCATACTGTTCTGGAACGAAGTTGCGTTGGAAGCGAACCGGCTGGATCATACTGTCGCCAAACCCAAGCCGGTCGATGGTCATTGCTGCATTACAAAGCCGGCACATGGTGATAGCATGGAAGCCGAACATCAGCGCGGGCCGACACTCAGCTCTCGTGCCCTTGCGATTGTGCATCTGGCCATGCATGATGCCTTCTTCAGCATCAATGGGGTCAGTTCGATTCCAGGGCCGGGGCCTACACCAAATAAACTCTATCTTATCAGTCCGCCCTCGCCGCCCCCTGGTCCTAACTCGGCCGTCAAGCGGAGTGCCGCCGTCTCCGGAGCTGCCGTGACTGCGCTATGTACGCTCTACTCTGGGATGCGCGCCACATTCGAGGCAAAACTTGCGGAAATAAGCGGGAAGAATGGCACGGATAACGCGGCCTTCAGCTTCGGGCGACGTATTGCACTGGCAGTCTTCGATATCCGGAGGAACGATGGTGGGGTGATGCCAAAGGATGAGGACTATGCATCGTCTCCTGGTCGTCTCCGTCACCGTCCAGATCCTTGTAATCCGACTCAAGGCTATCTTGGAGTTGCCTACGGTAAGACTCCAACCTTTGCCGTGACTACCTGGCAGCCGCTCGACCCACCGCCTGCGGAAACAAGCACCCGATATAAGGATGATTACAAGGAGGTATACGAGAAGGGTGGTGCGCAGGAACTCAACACGACGATACGTACTCCCGAAGAAACCGCCATTGGTTTGTATTGGGCCTATGACGGCGCGAGCCAAATCGGCACACCGCCGAGGCTCTATAATCAGGTCGTCCGTGAGGTAGCCAAAGCAAAAGGCAATACCACAGAACAAAATGCACGACTCTTTGCTCTGATCAATTGCGCAATGGGCGACTCGGGTATTCATGCCTGGTACTGGAAGTATTGTTACGATCTGTGGCGCCCCGTGGTCGGCATCAGAGAAGATGACAAATCCACAGGTCCTGCTGCGATTCCCGACAAGAGAATCAATCCCCCGTGCGATCCATTTTGGAAGCCGCTTGGCGCTCCGCGCAGCAACGAACTGAGGCCCTCCTTCACTCCTCCGTTCCCGGCCTACCCGAGTGGGCACGCGACGTTCGGAGCAGCAACGTTTGAAATGGTACGGTTGTTCTACGGTCACACGAATATGAAGACGGAAGACTCGATTGGGTTTACCTTCGTCTCCGATGAGCTCAACGGTAGCACTACGGACGGTGATGGCTCGGTTCGGACAAGTCACCATCGTAAGTACGACAGCATGGCGGAAGCGATGTACGACAATTCGGTGAGCCGCATCTTTTTAGGAGTGCACTGGCGTTTTGATGGCACGAGTGGTGAAACCGTTGGAAAAATGCTCAAAGCCGCCGATGATATAGGTGGGGTGCCGCTCGGTCGGGCCATTGCCAAGAATATCCTAGACACTGGAATGCGGCAACAGGCTGCGCCTCCTAACCCACCTGCGAGCCACTGTATCTAATCATTGAGATCGTCACCCGGCGCGCATATATGCACGCCGGGTAAGGCGGTATCCCGCTTGTGAGACGTCTCTTTATTGACAAGCTGCTCGTTCACAGCCGAGAATCGCTCCCGGTATGTCAGGCAAAGAAATTCCAGTTGTTGGCCAGTCGGTTGAAGGGTCAGTCGAAGAGAGTGACGAACCGACCTTTCCCCGATACAGCGGTCCGGCATTTTTGTCGTACGGATTCCGTCCGTTCTTTCTAGGGGCCGCGCTGTTCGCCGGCCTGGCCGTCCTCTTCTGGATTGTGTTGTATACGGGAACGGAGCATGCGG
>CAYXKP010000161.1:0-10291 GCA_964465695.1 uncultured Nitrospira sp. | reverse complement strand
TCGAAAGCAACATCCCGCTGGTCTTGTCGTACACATTGATGGGGTACGTCAAAAATAAATGCCGTTTGGCTCGAGTGACCGCCACGTAGAAGAGTCGCCGCTCTTCTTCCAATTCATCATCGGTGAGAAAGGAATAGGCCGAGGGAAACCTGCCGTCGACGACCCAGATGACAAACACGCATTGCCACTCCAATCCCTTTGCGGAGTGGATCGTGGACAGCACAAGCCGTTCATCATCGCGATCGAACGTTTCCACGTCCACGGCGCTCCCATCAGGCGGCTCCAGCGCTAAATCGGCAAGAAACTCATCAATGCCTTCGTAGCCTTCCGCAATCGTGTGGAGGTGATCGAGATCTCTGGTGCGCTTCGGGTAATCGTCGTACTGTTCCTTGAGGATCGGAAGATAGTACTCATAGATATGATTGACCCGTTCAGCCGGCCGCGGATCATCCGAGCCGGCCAAGCTCTCCAATGTGTCGGCTAAGTTTTTGAGTCCCTGCGCGGAGCGGCCGTTCACTCCGCGCAGGACGTCAAATGGTCGTTCCGCTTTCACGATCGCAGCGAGCAGATCTTGAGCTTTTTTGGGCCCCACTCCTTCCACCAACATCAGCACGCGATGCCAGCTGACCGTATCGAGAGGATTCGCGACCACTCGCACATGGGCCAGCAGATCCTTGACATGGGCGGTCTCGATAAACTTCACCCCTCCGCGCTTGATAAAGGGCAACCCTTTGCGAGAGAGTTCGATTTCCAGGTCAAAGGAATGGAAGCTTGAGCGAAACAACACGGATACTTCATTCAGCGGCACACCTTCTTCGCGAAGCTCAAGAATCTTTTGGGCGATGAATCGTGATTGCGCATTTTCGCCGGCCGCTTCGACCAAAGCGGGCAACGGTCCATCGATCTTTCTCGTGAAGAGACGCTTGGTATACTTTTCCGCCGCTTCCTCGATGATACAGTTTGCCAGGTTCAAGATTGGCTGCGTGCTGCGATAGTTTTCTTCGAGCTTATAGACCGTCGTGCCTGGAAACAGGACGGGAAATTCCATGATGTTCTTGAAGGTCGCGCCCCGGAAGGCATAGATCGATTGCGAGTCGTCGCCGACCACCATCACGTTCTGATGCGTCGTCGCCAACCGGCGGATGACTTCGGCCTGCAGCCGATTCGTATCTTGATACTCGTCCACGAGAATGTAGCGGAACTGACGGGAAACGTTGGCCCGGGCCGCTTCGTCCAGCAACAGCAGTTGCCTCAGCATCACCAGCAGATCGTCATAGTCCAAGAGTTGCTTCTGCCGCTTCGCGGCTTGATACGCCTTCTGCAGACGCCCCAGATCCTCCGAGTGATCCGCAAAATGGCTGAACTCTTCCAAAATGATCTCGTCGAGACTGCGCAGCGTATTCTCGCTCTTGCTGATCATTTCCATGATCGTTCCCTTGCGGGGAAACCGTTTGTCTTTTTCATTGAGCCCCAGCTGCGACCGCACCAGCGCGATTAAATCTTCCGCATCGCCGCGATCCAGAATCGTGAAGCCGGGCTCGATGCCGATCGATCGTCCATGCCGCCGCAGCAACAGATTGGCCACCGAGTGAAACGTCCCGCCGCAGACCCGATGGCTGCTCGTCCCGATCAACTCACCGGCGCGCTCCAACATTTCCTGCGCGGATTTACGCGTGAACGTCAGCAAGAGAATATTCGAGGGATCCACGCCTGAATCGATCAGATATGCCACGCGATAGACCAACGTACGTGTCTTGCCGCTCCCGGCCCCTGCGATGACCAGCGCCGGACCGTCGCCCGCGGTCACCGCCGCCAGTTGCTGAGGATTTAACGCGGCCGGATAGTTGATCGACAACTTGCGCGGCACGACCTCATCAGTGGGCCGCTTCAACACGTAGGTTTTCACTTCTCGGGCCATAGGTCTTTAGTTGCGGTAAAGTAATCGATGCGCACGGTATCAGCCTGTCGGCGATCTCTTGCTAAGGCTTGAGACGAACGCGAATTCGGCCTCGGGTAACCACCATCACTGCTCTCGACTCCAATTCACTTCGATAATGCATCAGTACTTCTTGCATGGCTTGCACTTGTTCCGAAATTGATAATTCGAGGAATCGGATGATACCAGAATGAGGACGGCGCTGGACAGCGATCAATTCGCCAAAATCTTTATCCTCGGTGATCACAACGCGGCCTTCCTCATGTGCCATGGCTAACACTGTCCCGTCCGAGGCACGAGGGTCTGCATCACTCACGAGTCTAACATCATGACCAAGCTCATCCAGAAGGCGCCTAAGCGACCGGGAAGAACAGCAGACATCAAGAAGAAACTTCATGCAGATTTGGTGAGAGGAATACGATCGTGCACTTGCTCGCCACTAAGCGAACGATGGGCAAAGAGGAGGCACGCCTGAATATCATCTCGTTCTAGAAAAGGGTACTCCTTCAAAATCGCCTCCGGTGTATCTCCGGCAGCCAACATGCCGAGGACATGCTCCACGGCAATGCGCATGCCGCGAATAATCGGCTTCCCGCCAAAAATTTGTGGGTTCACCACGATACGTTCGAGCAACTGCTGTTCGTTCATTTACATCACCGACGCAGAACGATTCGACTACATCCAACTGTACGCCGCTCCACAGTAAATGACAAGCAAGTAGAGGCAAGATCGAGTCAGACCGCCGCCATCGTCCAGAGCTTGACGACCAACCAGGCCACGAAGGCAATCATCGCCAGCAAAAGTGCGACCGTGCCGCCGATAATTCCGAGGACATAGAACCAATCGGCATGAGTCTCGCGATCCGGCTTCATCGCGGCTTCGCGAAGCAGCACCGCATTTTTTGCATGACTGCGAAACCAAACCGAAAAGAGGTCCCCGACAATGGGCACGGCCCCAAACGTTCCATTGATCAGGAGATTGAGACTCATGCGGGCCAGCACAATCCGTGGAAGCTTGAGACGCGTCGCGATGCCGAGAATCACCGTGCCGATCAGATTGGCAATGACATCGCCGATCCCCGGTAAGAGCCCGAGCAGCGGATCCAACCCAATATACAACGACGTGCCAGGAATTTTGACCGTCGTATCCAGCACCCGAGCCAGCATGTCCGCGATCGCGAGAAGAGGCTCACGCCCCTCATCACGCGGCAAGACCTTGATCGGCGACTTCCCCGCTTTCTCACGAGCTGTCAGTATTGAATCAGAATCCACGCGGCTCCGTGGGAATCAATGTATCGGAAAGGCGGAGGTGCAGCAACCAGTGCAGGAAGTCAGCTAACAGGAAAACATTCGTCTTTAAGACTTTCTTGGGCTCAGAGATAGCATTCAGACAATGGTCTCGATGCTCTTTGTCATCGACAGTCCATACTCATTGCATTCGTTCTTTCCAGATTGCCGGATCACGTTTGGCATGAAAACAGGCGAGAACGGTAATACAGTCTCCTTCTCTGACATAGAACAGGCCGTAAGGAAAGCGCTTCATAAGCGCACGTCTAATATCTCGATGGACTACTGGCGGATTTCCTCCCAGGAACGCGTTGAAGCAGGATCGTTAGAATGGGCCTCCAGGCGAATATCAAGCACTTGTTTTTGGGCATCCGTAATAGGAAGGGACTGAGGATCGGCAGCAATACTATCCCAGATCTCTTCAGCCAACTGAACCCGTTCGGATACGCTTAACTTCAATATTTCCTTGAGAGCGAGCGGTGACATGATGTTATTCTCCCCTTTTTTGCATGACGAGGCAAGCGTCTAAGCTAGAATGCTTCTCGACACCGCTGTCTGCTCTCCTAGAAATGCAGCCTTCCCAACCTTGTTTTTATACCAATTGCGTTAGGATGCCTTACTCGGATCGGCTATGAAATCTCTTGGGTCTTTCACAAATCGGTAGGCTGAAGAGTCTTTGATCTCGGACATCAAATCGGAAATTGATGGACTAATTACCTTATTATCACCCTTCAAATGCAAACAAGAAAAGGCGTCCCTACATCCAGTCCGGCACGAGCAACTTGTGGTTCTTGTACCGCTGCAGACCAATGGTCGGGAGTGAATCGTGCCTCGGGTGCACAGGGCAGGCAACGAATCATTAAATCCGCCTCTTTGCTCCCCTCCTAAGTCTCCGTTATAATCCGCGTTGCTTTTAAACAAACCTATGGCTACTTCCACGATTGAATATAAGGAACGGCTTCGCCAGTTGGCCGAACTGATGCTCGCCGTGTCGGGCGAATCGGTCACGCTGATGAAGCGCAATGCGCCCGATCAGGCGCTGAAGCTCAAGCGTCAGGACGAGTGGGGCGTGTATCTGGAGTTCCTCAAGATCATGTTCAATCTCACGGACCGGCTGGTGGCCCTGCACATCCCCATGAAGGACCAGATGGAGTTCATGAACAAGTTGGAAGACACCGTGACGCAAGAGCTGAAGCGCGCGCTCGAGCCGGCATTCGGAAACCACGCCGATCAGATGGAAATCGTGCTGACGGTCGGCGCCACGGTGGCGGAGAGCCGACAGACCTACGAGAAGTACAAGTTCCTGATCTCCGAAGACTCCAAAACCAAAAATGAAATGTTCCGCGACTTCGGCGAGAAAGTGGCCGAGGCGCTCGGGGCACCGAGTAATACACAGCTCAGCTCCGCCGCATCGCTCTGTGCCAGCGCGGTCGTGCCGGCCCTGAGCGCGGTCTTGCAAGGGCAGACTCCTTCCCCTTCGGAAGCATCACCGATCGTGCCTTCAGCCGTCGGGGCTTCCCCGGAACAGAAACAATCGACCGGCCAGGAGATCAAGCTGGTCAGCCTGATGTCGAGCGTGTCGGGCGAAGAAGTGGAGACCCGTTGGGGTCTCCATCCCCGGTTCCGGGAGGATCTCACACCGTCCGAACTTCAACAACTCACCAGACTATTGAACCGGGTCGCAAAAATTGTTGGCGAACGTTATGCCGCCGTGGCATTCTCCAAAGACTGGGCCTCGTGGCATAAGGCAGGTCACGCCTGATCCAGGCGATGATCATCCGTCAGAGGCGATCCCGGGTGCCTGGCCTTGACCAAAGGAGTGTTTGTGGATTCTCCCACTACAGTGAACGGCTCTCTCCCGCAGAACCTCAATCGACTGCCTGAATTGGCGCACAATGTCTGGTGGAGTTGGACCTTGGAAGCCCGCCAGCTGTTCGAAGTGATTGATCCGACCCTCTGGTTTCTCACGAATCACAATCCGGTCAAACTCTTGTCGGATGTCAAACCGGACCGGCTGGCGCGGTTGTCCGAAGACCCGTCGTTTCTTCGCCAATACTCGGCGGTGTTTCGTTTGTTCGATGAATATCTTGCCAATAAAAAGAGTTGGGCCGGAACGCACCATGCGGATCTGACGAAGACGACCATCGCCTACTTCTCCGCCGAATTCGGGTTACATGCCTCCGTGCCCATTTATAGCGGAGGTCTTGGAATCTTAGCCGGCGACCATTGCAAAGAGGCGAGTGACCTGGGATTGCCGCTTGTCGGCGTCGGCTTCATGTACCCGCAAGGCTACTTCCGCCAGCGGATCACGCCGGAAGGGTGGCAGGAAGCGGCCTATGCCCCCTTCAACCGCAATGAGTCTCCGATTCATGTCGCTCAGACGCCATCGGGAGAGCCCTGCCGGTTCGCCGTCGACATGGGCGGCCGCCGCGTCACCGCAGCCATTTGGAAAGTGCTGGTGGGAAGAATCTCGCTCTTTCTCATCGATACGGATGTGCCGGAAAACAGCCCGGAGGACCGCGCCCTCTCCGCGCGTCTCTACGGCGGGGATCAAGAAATGCGGCTCTGCCAGGAAATTTTGCTGGGTATCGGCGGCGTGCGCATGTTGCGCTCGCTCGGTATCTCGCCGTCGGTCTGGCATGCCAACGAAGGACACTCGGCCTTCCTCACCTTGGAACGGATCCGCGAGTTCGTCCAAAAGGGCTCGTCCCACGCGGAAGCCAGCGAGCTGGTCCGACAGAGCACCGTCTTCACCACGCACACCCCCGTGCCGGCCGGACATGATGTCTTCCCGCACCACCTGATGGATCGCTACTTTGCCGGCTACTGGGAACAGTTGGGCCTCTCACGCGACGAATTCCTTCGCCTCGGCGAAACTCCCGAATCAAGAGAGCATGGTTTCAACATGACCGCGCTGGTCATGCGCCTGTCGGCACACGTCAACGGCGTCAGCCGTGAACACGGCCGCGTGACACGCGAGATGTGGCAGCACTTCTGGCCCGGCTTGCCGACCGACCAAATCCCCATCCGCAGCGTGACGAACGGCATTCACGCGCCGACGTGGATTTCCCCGGAATTGCACCATCTCTACAGCAAGTCGCTCAGCCCGACCTGGACCCATACATGCGATGATCCGGCTATGTGGCAGCGGGTGATGGATATTCCCGACCATGAACTGTGGGCGGTTCGACAAACGATGAAGCGAAAACTGATGGGTTTTATCCGTGAACGAGCCAGGGCCGGTTGGATGCACGGGCACTTGCAGCCGTCTCAAGTGCTCACCCGCGGCACACTCCTGGATCCCGAAGCGTTGACCATTGGATTCGCCCGGCGGTTCGCCACGTACAAACGGGCCACTTTGCTCTTCCGTGACTTGGAACGGCTGAAGGCCCTTCTCCAAGACCGCTGGCGGCCGGTCCAACTCATCTTCGCCGGCAAAGCCCACCCGGCCGATGAGCCGGGTCGATACTTCATTCACGAAGTGCTGAACTTCTGCCATGACCACAAGCTGGGCGGACGCATCGCCTTCCTGGAGGATTATGAGATGCATATGGCGAAGTATCTGGTCCAGGGCGTCGATATTTGGTTGAACACCCCTCGCTTCCCGATGGAGGCCAGCGGTACCAGCGGCATGAAAGCCGCCCTGAACGGCGTGTTGAACCTCAGTGTCCTCGATGGATGGTGGGTGGAGGGGTATAACGGGGCCAATGGGTGGGGAATCCAACCGCTGAGCGAACAGACCGACGCGCCGGCCCAAGATCGTCATGATGTCGAACAACTCTATCGCGTATTGGAACAAGAGGCCGTGCCGCTATTCTATCAGCGCGACCGTGACGGAATTCCCCGCGGCTGGCTCCAAATGGTCAAAGAATGCATACGGACCATCGCGCCTCAGTTCTGCACCACGCGGATGCTGAAGGACTATGTCGGCCTGATGTACCGCGCCGCCACGGTGCGGCCGCCCACGACATGGTAAGAGGGTCCGACTCGGTCTCCTATCCGGTTGCAATCGGGGGCCTCATTGGCGCGCTCATCCTGGTTGCCGTCACGGCGCCTGCCTTCACCGCATCGGCACGAAACGCTTCCCCGGTCGAATCAAAAGCCGCGGCGCTCTTCAAGGCCGGCGACTACCCAGAAGTGATCGCGCTCTACCGAAGCCTTCCGCCTGACGCGACACCTTCGAAAGAATTCCTCCGTCTCTCCTTGCTGAGCTATGTCCGCCTCGGACGAACCGATGATGCTCTGGCCGTTTATGCGAAATTGCATCATCCGGGAGAGCCTCATGATGCTGCACTCCTGCGTCCTCTGGCACTGGGAGTGATCACGAGCCACGTTCGAGACCGAAAGGAGTATGTCCGCATTGCGGCCTATTCGGCCCTCGCGGAGTTGGGGCTCCCGGAGACCGCGGCGATTTTGGAGGATGGTTTGCTCGACACCTCGGTCGTCGTTCGAGCCCGAGCCGCCGAGGCGATCGGAAAAGCCGGGCTCGCGGCGAAGTCCGGTGCCTTGCGTCGGGCGTTGCGGGATGAAATGCCTACCGTCCGCATCGCTGCGATGACTGCGCTCGGGGAAGCGCAGGCGACCGACGTTCAGCAACGGCTTCTGGACGTCGCCCGCACGGAAGACGGGCCTGAAGCCATCTTCGCCTACGCCGCCCTGTTCAGGCTCGGCCGCTCGGAAAAACTGGACGATATTACCGGCGCAGCCACCTTGCCGGACGCGGAGACGAGGATGGCGGCGCTGGGTGTATTGGGACGCTTCAAACGCCCCGCGAGTCTGGCAGTCTTGGCCCAAGCTGTGTATGATCCCGATCCGTCGGTGCGCGCGTTCGCTGCCGGCGCGCTGGGAGAATTCGGTTCCCCTGGCGGCGTCGCTCCGCTCATACATGCGATCGGGGACGAGATGGCGATGGTTCGCGGTGTCGCCGCGGCGAGTCTGGGAAAGCTCGGCATCAAGGAAAACCGGCCCTTGCTGTGGGCACTCACGAGGGATCCCAATGCTCATGTCCGTGCCAGCGCCGCAGAAGGACTGATTCGCCTCGGCGATACCTCCGCCGTCACGCTGGCAACCGAGCTGGCCCGGCATTCCGACCCTTCTATTCGTGGTGCAGCGGCGCAGGCCTTGAGCGCCTCGGGCGCGAAAGAGGCCCTGGCGGCTCTGCAAACTCTCCTGCAGGACCAGCAGCCGCTTCCTCGCCTGATGGCCGCCAAGGGATTGCGGAACCACAGCGACGGCGCCGTTCCCGTCTTAGTGAAAGGGTTGCAAGACTCGGATGAGGCCGTGCGTATTACGGCCGCGAACAGCCTGCTTCAGCAACTCACTCGGTCGGGTTCGTCCAAACGTCGGCCTTAACAAGGACCTATGGCTAAATTTTTCGGTATGGTGTTGCTGCTCATCGGCGCCTTCGGAGCGGGCTATTATCTCGGACAACGTCCCGTGGGAACCCTGCAGCGAACGATCGCGGAACTGCAACAGTCGTTGAAGGATCTGTCCAGAAACGTGATGGACACGACAATGGGGATCGAGCGTGACCTTCGACGGCGTCAGGGGCTCGTGGACGCCAAGTCCAGATTGGTCCAGGCGAAAGCGCACCTCGTCGATCGCAATTTCGGCGAAACCGCAAAAGAGCTGTCCGAAGCCATCGAGGCCGTGGAAGGCATCACAAAAGGAGCCAAGCCGGACAGCTCAACCGCCGCCTTGCGGGACATGGCGGGGTTGTTGCGGGAGGTGAAGTTGGAAATTGCGATGGGGAAACAGGTGTCGTTGAAAAAGTTGGACGAGCTTCAGCAGAGAATGGATCAGCTCCTGAATAAATGACTCAGGCGTTGGCGGGCTGTGAGGTCGGCTGCTTTTTCCACTTCGCTAAAATTCGCTCCACCCGCATCTTCACGACCATATCGGGGTCTTTCAGCAACGGCTTGATCGCCTGGCGGCCCCGCTCATCACCGATCGACTCCAAGGCGGCGGCAGCCAGTAACCGCGTTTCCCAGTCCTTGTCACCGAGCATCGCAATGAGCGAATCGATGGCTTCGTTGCCTTTAATTTTTCCCAAGGCGCGAACCGCGCACTTACGGACATTGTCGTCCTTATCCCGAAGGGCTCCGATCAGTCTTTCAACGGACGGCTCACCCAGTTCGACCAACGCATCAATGGCGTCGTCCTTGAACTCGTCGTTCCGAAGCTGAAGCATCAGGGGATCAAGCACCCGCTCGTCGCGGATTTTCCCGAGCGCTGCGATGGCATATTTGCGTACTTCCCAGTCACGGAGCAGTTTGAGGAGCGTGTCGACGGCGGGAGACCCCACCTGGCCCATCGCCTCGATGGCGACCTCTCGGACTTGCCAATCACCGTCGCGCAATGCGCGAGCCAGTGGTTCGACACAACGCTCATCGCCCATCTCGCCCAGCGTGATGACCGCTTCTCGACGGACCACCCAGTCGGGATCACTCAACAGATCGATCTGAATATCGATCTCATCCTTGACCTGCTCTTCATCGAGCGCGACCGTGTTTTGGCCTGCTGCCGGCACACCGGCATCGGCGGACTCGGCCTGCTTCTGATCGGCCATGACATCCGCGATCGGTTCGTCGCCGACTTGCCCGCTGAGAGGGGTGCTGCCCTGCGGGGAGGATTTCGGTTCTTGCTCCATGGAAATCAGTGCCTGGTATGGCTGTCTGTGAGAAGGCTAGGCCGACGCAGCGGTAGCAGCCGCTCCCTTGCTTCCCGCCGCCCGCTTTTTCCGTAACGCGAGCGCCCGCCGCTTGCGCTGCTCCCGCTTCAGTCGTTTCCTCAGTGACCGGACTGCCGCGTCCCCCTTCGGATTGTCCTGATTGGTCAGCTTGGCGGCAATCTTCTTTTTCAACTTCGCTTCATCCGGTTCCGCTTCCCGCTTCTTTGCCATCGATCCATGCCTCCCCTTCAATAACCCTGATATTGTCGATATTGTCGCGTGCTGAAGAGAAAGATGCAGTCTAGTGGAGAGCTTTGTACACTGTCAACCTGCGTGGGATCAGTTGTCAAGCCACAATAGAAATGTCCTCTTTCTCCCAAAGTAGAAATGTCCGGTTCA
>CAYXKP010000160.1:5188-10505 GCA_964465695.1 uncultured Nitrospira sp. | reverse complement strand
CTATCAAAACGCCAATCTTGGTCGCGATTTCACGGTCGAACAATTCGCCGATCTTCGCAACGCGCAAGCCGGCGATCCGTCTCCCCGAGGACCGGGAGTGCTCACGCTCGCCAAAGGGATCGAAGTCGGACAGGTGTTCTTACTCGGCACCAAGTACAGCCGCAAGATGAACGCCGCCATACTCGACGATCAGGGCAAGGAGCGCCTTGCCATCATGGGCTGCTACGGCATTGGCGTCGGTCGGACGGCGGCAGCGGCGATCGAGCAACATCACGATGAGAAGGGCATTATTTGGCCGTTTCCTATCGCGCCGTTCCATGTGCATCTCCTGACGGTCAGCCAATCGGAAAAAACTGCCGAGGCCGCCGCACGTCTCTATGCCGATTTGTCGGCCGAAGGCATCGAAGTACTGTGGGACGACCGTGCCGATCGCGCCGGTGTCAAGTTTAATGATGCCGATCTCATCGGTGCTCCGTTCCAGATCGTCATCGGGGACAAAGGCCTTGCGGACGGCGTCATGGAAATCAAGGTTCGACAGACTGGAGTAAAATCCCGCCTCGCCCCCGCTGATCTTGTGGCGCATGTTAAGACACTCTCCACCGAAGTCGATTCATCTGCTGTCTGATCCAGGCGGCCACTTCCGGCTCCAAACCGCCTCGTATTGTTCGAAGTCCGCGGCAGAAACTGTCTTTTCCTTGCCTTCCCCTGTCGTTCAGTTAGACTGAACTTCGACTCCGAACTCGGTGAGCTGTTCAAGGCGCGGCGCCTGCTGATCCGGCATACAACCTGATTCACTCACGTCTCGGCCTCAGAGAGAATACAGTCGGATGCATACCACCAAGCCGATGATTCAGAATGTCCATGAGCTGCAGCAAAAGGTCGAACACGCGGAGCACGTCAAGCGCATTACCACCCAGATTCATGCGGCCGGCAATCTCGATCAAATCCTTCTTGATCTGCACAAAGATATCTTGAGTCTGTTCGACGCAGAGGATCTCACCCTGTTTGCGTTCGACTCTGAAAAAAAGGAGATTTTCTCCAAAGTTCCTCATATCGACAGTGTGGAAGAAGTCCGCATCCCTATTACCGAGCAGAGCCTCGCGGGTTTCTGCGCCAAATATCTCCGCCCCGTCAACATCGCCGACGCGTACAACGTCGCCGAACTCCATGCGATCCATCCATCTCTGCTTCACGACACGTCCTATGATAAACGCACCGGCTTCAAGACGAAACAAGTTCTGACCTATCCGATCGTCGCGGACAATAAATACCTCATGGGAGTTCTCCAACTTCTCAATAAAAAAACCGGGAGTCGATTCACCCGAAAGGATGAAGAAGCCGTCGACGAGATCGCCAAAGCGCTGGGAATCGCGTTTTTCAATCTCCGAAAGATATCCAAAAAGAATCCCACCAAGTTCGATCTTTTGGTCAGCAACAATCGCATCACCCAAAATGAACTCGACCAGGCCATCGCGGACTCTCGAAAAGGAATGAGCGATCTGGAAAGCATTCTGATCGAGAAGTACAAAGTTCCCAAACTCGATATCGGTCGATCGCTCGCCCAGTTCTATAAGTGTCCGCATATCGAGTACAGCGAGCGCACCATCGTCGACGTGGAATTACTGAAGAATCTCAATGTCGACTACCTGAAAAAGAACCATTGGATGCCGCTCAAGCGGGACCGCACGGCGATTGAGATTCTCACCGATGATCCGGGGGACCTTGATCGGGTTCAAGACATCAAGCGGACGTTCCCCGGCCTCAACATTCGGTTCGCCGTCAGTCTCCGCCGCGATATCGCCCAGTTCTTGAGTTCGGCTACCGGACAGAGCGACGGCGGCGGAGGACGCAAGCTCGACGAAAATGTGTCGGACATTCTTGGTGAACTCGTCACCGAAGCGCAGGCGGAGGCGATGGAGGACTCCTCCGCAGCCGGACTGGATGAGAACGACAGCGCGATCGTCCGTCTGGCGAACCAAATCATTGCCGACGCCTATCGCCAAAATGCGTCGGACATTCACATTGAGCCGTACGGAGAAAAACGTGAAACCCTGGTCCGTTTCCGAGTCGACGGTGAGTGTTTCGAGTACATGAAGATCCCGCAGAGTTACCGACGGGCTATCGTCTCTCGGCTCAAGATCATGGCCAGCATGGACATTGCCGAGCGTCGTAAACCTCAAGACGGAAAGATCAAATTCAAACTCTCGGAGACGAAAGAAATCGAGCTCCGCGTCGCGACCCTTCCCACGGCCGGATACAACGAAGACGTGGTCATGCGTATCCTCGCCGCGAGTGAACCGCTGCCGCTCGACAAAATGGGGTTCTCCGAACGAAACCTCAAAGTGCTCAAGGAAATCTCAGAAAAACCATACGGCATCATTCTATGTGTCGGACCGACGGGTTCCGGAAAAACCACCACGCTCCACTCAGTCCTCGGCAACATCAACACCCCGGACATCAAAATATGGACGGCCGAGGATCCTGTTGAAATTACGCAGTACGGCCTGCGTCAGGTACAAGTCCAGCCCAAGATCGGGCTGACGTTCGCCAATGCAATGCGGGCATTCCTCCGAGCCGACCCCGATGTCATCATGGTGGGAGAAATGCGGGATAAAGAGACGGCCGATACGGGCATCGAAGCGTCACTCACCGGCCATCTGGTGTTGAGCACGTTGCACACCAATAGCGCAGTCGAAACCGTCACTCGACTGCTCGACATGGGGTGCGATCCCTTCAGTTTTGCCGACGCCATGCTGGGTGTGCTCGCACAGCGGTTGGCCCGCAGAATCTGCAAAGACTGTAAAGAGCAGTACATCGGCAGCAAAGAGGAATATGAGGAATTAAGACTGGGGTATGGACCAGAGTATTGGGATAAGCTCGGCATCAAACAGGACAATACATTCAGGCTGTCTCGTGGGAAAGGCTGCGAAACATGCAATCGGTCCGGCTTTAAGGGCCGCGTCGCCTTACACGAACTCCTTTTGGGTACGGACCGAATGAAGCGAATGGTTCAACAAAAGGCCCGCACCGAAGAAATGCTGAAAACCGCACTGGAAGAGGGAATGACGACGCTGGTACAAGACGGCATTCAAAAAGTCTTGCAAGGCCATACGACCTACAAGGAAGTCAAAGCCGTCGCCATCAAGTAGTTCTTTCGGCTGAACGTACTACAACGGATCTCATCGGTCGGATCCTTTTATTCCCTACCCACAACCATGTAGAATGCGCCCCGCAGTACGGAGCCCTCATCATGCGGATCAGATCGCTTTTCCTCACCTCACTGTTTCTTCTTGCGGGATGTGAATCCCCGGACCGTATACTGACGAACGCTGAGCGAGTGCTCGGCAGCCGAACCGGCAAAACGGTGCTCGACATTGCCGCAGGCAAAGACCCCAAACAAATCTTCAAAGAACGCGTCGATGCCTATCAGCGCGACCCCGAGGCCGTGATCCGGGATCTGCGGACCATCCAGCGCGATTTCAACACTCTTATGACCGCGCTGACGGGTCGGGTCCGACAAACCTGGGGGGAGAAGGAGGTGAAGGTCCCCGAGCAAAAGAAATACGTGAAATACACGCAAAACTATATGAGCCGGACCATCGTCGACTTCGACAGCGGATCGATCGTGGTGGAAACGTTGGACGACAAAGCGCCGAAGGATAGCCTTAGGAATGCGATCATCACGACCTTGCTCACTCCCGACGATCCACGCTCCGTCGATCTTTTTTCCGACAAGCCTGTCACACTGACCAGTGACCACCCTCCGTATTTATTGGGCCTGGTACTGGATCAACAGGGACAGCCGATCCGCACTCCGGCACAAGCCGAAGCGATGGCGGCATCAATGCTGGATGGCGCTAAGACGAGAACGGTGGACCAAAACGGGTCGGCGAAGCAGGCGCTGATCGCTGAAATCAAGATGGTCGCGAATTTCTCGAACCGGCAAGCGGACAAATACCGCGCAACGGTCTCCAGATTCGCCGAGCAATTCAAGATCAGCCCCAGCCTTATTTTTGCCGTCATTAGAACCGAAAGCAATTTCAATCCCTTTGCCGTAAGTTCCGCCCCGGCCTATGGTTTGATGCAACTGGTTCCAACCAGCGGAGGGCGGGATGCCTACCGAAGAGCCAAGGGCAAAGATGCGATACCGTCGCGCGATTATCTGTTCGACCCTGAGAATAACATCGAGCTCGGCAGTGCCTATCTCAATGTTCTCTCCTATAATCTGCTCGAGCAGATCGGCAATGAAGTTTCGCGGGAGTATTGCGTGATCTCGGCCTATAACACAGGCCCTCGGAATGTTTTCAAGACATTCGCCGGTGATTCCGTAGCCGCCCTCAATCACATCAACAGCCTCGAACCACCGGCTGTCTTTGACCGATTGCGCACCAACCTACCGTACCAGGAAACGAGGGATTATCTCGTGAAGGTCGTCACCTTCCGCAAACAGTTCGTCGCTCTACGCGAGGACAATGACCGCTGAGTGGACTCAGATGGCTTGGAAATTCCGGCGTCACTCTGCCAGGTCGGAAGGTCAGACGGAAAGAAGAGAGCCCGACTCGGACTGATGGTTCATGAAGGTCTCGAGATGCTTGTTATCGCTGGGAGACAACCGCTCAAACTCTACTCCGTAGGTTTGTTCTTTTCCCCAGCGAACCGTGGCGGTTTCGACGAACATTGATGCTGCCTGATTGGGCAATCGCAGACTCATAGCAATTCGGTCGCCTGGTGTGATCACCGCTTCCGTCATGACACGCGCCCCTTTTGTCGATACATCGTAGACGATCCCCAAACCTTGTTCGACCGCCCCTTTTCTCAGCAACCCTACCCTGGCCAACGAACAAGGAAAGGGGGCGGACACACGCACCCGGGGGTATTTGCGCAGTTGCGGGGCGCTTTGTCCGCTGACAGCCTTGGAAGCTCGATTATTCATATCGTTTTACTCTTTCTCTATACCAGAAACGTTCATGTACTCGACTAACTGTCCCAACGATGATTGCGAGAGCGTTCTGAACACAAGGCCATGGAATGGATGATTCTTCCAGCACACGGTGGCCACCGCGACCTGCGTCGGGGGAGTGCCCTTGGCCAATCGGAGCATGAGAGTAACCTGGTCGCCCGGATTGATAGCCGCGTCGGTACTCAGGCATAGCCCGTGCTGCGACAAGTCATACACCAGACCAATGTCGTTAACCGGCTTCCGAAACCACCACCCTCTCGGTGTCAGAGAAGAAAGTGTACAGCCAAATGGCTTGGGGAGACGCACTCGGGGGTATTGCCGGGGGGGGGGTGTGGCCGCTTCGGGATGCTGAAGCAT
>CAYXKP010000160.1:0-5178 GCA_964465695.1 uncultured Nitrospira sp. | reverse complement strand
ACACTGTACCTCACGAGGCGGATTCTGCGAACTATTTTCTACTTTATATACGTATTGCCGCTGAGACACTGTGCGCGGACGGGTCGGCAGCTTCCCTACTGGTTCGGCGGCGGTGCCGGCTGAACGATCTCGCGCGGCTTGGAAATGGACGCTCCTCTCGATGGAATTGTTTCTGCTCCCCTCGAATCTCCGGTGACGAAGTACTGCCGCTTGTCGGAGCAAGCGGGACGGCATGCCCCAACAGTCGTTCGATATCCCGCAGTTGATGGTGATCTTCACCCGTCACAAAGCTCGTCGCGCGACCGGTCGTCTTCATCCGGGCGGTGCGACCGATGCGATGCACATAATCTTCCGGGCAATTCGGAAGATCGAAATTGATCACATGGCCGATATTCGCGACATCAATCCCTCGAGCGGCAATATCCGTCGCCACCAGCACTCGAAAGGCCCCACGTCGGAAACCTTCCAGGGCGGCGCGCCTCTGCGACAGACTCCGGTCCCCGTGCAGCACAGCCACTCGATGACCTGCATGGCCCAGCAAGCGACCCAGCCGATCGGCACGATGCTTCGTCCTGGTGAAGACCAACACAGTAGCCTGATCGGCCCCCAAGAGCGATAACAGCAGATCGGGCTTGTCGGCGTGGGATGTGTAGTGCACCGCCTGCGTGACACCATCGGCGGTCGTAGCGGACGGTGCCACCATCACACGCGCCGGATTGTTCACGTGGGCTTGAACCAGCCGCGACAAGTCCTGCGGCAAGGTAGCCGAAAACAAGAGCGTCTGCCGCTGTTCCGGCAAGGCATCGAGTATCTGGCTGATTTGCGGAGCAAAGCCCATGTCCAACATTCGATCCGCTTCATCCAATACCAACATCTTAATGGATGACAACATGATGGTGCCGTTCCACATGTGATCAAGGAGACGGCCCGGCGTCGCGACCAAGATGTCCGGTCGTTGCCGCAAGCCTCGCACCTGGGCCTGCATGTCCGCGCCTCCGACGATGACGGTCGCTGATACGCGCAGGCTCCGTCCAAGTTTCTCGATCGTTGCCAAGGTCTGCAATGCGAGCTCGCGCGTCGGTGCCAAAATCAATGCCTGAGGCTGCCCTTTCGGAAAAAGAGCGAGTCGCTCGATGATGGGAATGACAAAAGCAGCGGTCTTACCCGTCCCGGTCTGCGCGCATCCGATAACATCCCGGCCCGCAAGCGCAGGCGGGATGGCTCGTTCATGAATGGGAGTCGGTGAAGCGAACCCGGCATGAGTCAAGTCTTGCAACAGTGCTTCGGACAAACCAAGGGCATGAAAACCTACATGAACAGACGTATCCACTACGATATCCTTTCAGTTTGATCGCATGATGACGGGATCAGAGAACCAAGGGGAGAAACATCCGAGCAGGGTGCCGCTCCAAACTGGACCTGTCGCGATGCGATCGCGAGGTCCGCTATTATTTCAACATCTCCTCGCCGGACCATCACGAGTGAATGCACCGTCACCATACCGCATCGCAGGCTGCGCGTCAACTCGTCGTTGATTGGCGTCGCCACGCCGAGTGACTCAAGCCGGTTGATCAGTAGGCCTTTCGCCCTATGCCGAGGCCATCTGAACATTCACCCTCTGAGAGGTTTATGAGATAATCCTCGCATGATCCTGAAGCGTTGGCTGGTCGGTGACCCGCTGAAGACAACCCAGGCCGCAGACCAACGGCTGTCAAAAACGCTTGCCCTCGCCATTTTCTCCTCAAACAACATTTCTTCTGTCGCATATGCAACGGAAGAAATCTTGTTGGTCCTTGTCTTGGCCGGTACCGCTGCCATCGCTTGGTCTATTCCCGTCAGCCTCGCGATCCTTTTCCTTGTTCTCGTCCTCACCATCTCCTATCGCCAGATTATCTATGAATACCCGGAGGGCGGCGGAGCCTATACCGTTGCCAAAGCGAACTTGGGAGAGCTCCCGGCCCTCACCGCCGCCGGCGCCTTGATGATCAGCTATGTCGTCACTGTAGCCGTCAGTGTGGCGGCCGGCATCGCCGCGCTCACATCCGCCATTCCAAGCCTGTTCGTACATCGGGAAGCCTTGGGGCTGGTGACCATCCTTTTCATTGTCATCATAAACTTGCGCGGCGTCCGCGAGTCAGGACAATTCTTTGCCATCCCCACCTATTTCGCCATCGGAGTACTCAGTCTACTGGTAGTAGTAGGTGTCGTACGGTCTCTATACGACTTGAAACCGGTTCCACTTGCGATCTCCCCTGCAGAACCAAGCGGAGGACTCGAGCCCATAACACTCTTTCTGATTCTTCGAGCTTTTGCTGTAGGTTGTTCTGCCGTTACTGGGATGGAAGTGATCTCCAACGGCGTGAAAGCGTTTCGCCCCCCCGAATCGAAGAATGCGGCAACTACAATGTTCTGGATGTCAGTCATTCTCGGATCGCTCTTCATGGGGATCAGTTGGATGGCCTACCACTACAGCATTGTCCCCAAGGCCGATGAGACCGTCGTCTCTCAGCTGGCCCGCCTGACGTTCGGCTCCGGTGCCGTCTATTATGCCGTTCAGATCGGGACGATGATCCTCTTGATCCTAGCAGCCAACAGCGCATTTGCCGGCTTTCCACATTTGGCCTCGATCCTCGCCCGCGACGGATTCATGCCGCATCAGATGGCCACATTCGGCGACCGTCTCGTCTTCTCGAATGGCATCGGTATTCTTGGCTTGTTCGCATGCGTGCTTCTGGTGCTGTTTGAAGGAGATACCCATGCATTGATCCCCCTGTATGCCATCGGCGTGTTCGTTTCCTTTACCATCTCTCAATCCGGAATGGTCCGCAGCTGGCTTCGACGAAAAGGAGAACATTGGCGGATTAAGCTTTCGGTCAATGGCGTGGGAGCCCTCACGACCGGAGTCGCCACCGCGATCATCGCCACCACGAAATTCTGGGACGGTTCATGGATCGTGTTGCTCCTGGTACCTCTGTTGATCCTGATGTTTCGAGGGATTAAGTCTCATTACAAAGCCGTGAAAGAGCAAATAACGCTCTCTCGAGATTCTCGGCCACCCCGTCCCAGCAAAAACCTGGTGCTGATCCCCATCAGTGGGGTGAATCGATCCGTCGTACGAGCGGTGGACTACGCAAGAAGCCGTGGTGGGGAGATTAGAGCTCTGTTGGTTGATGTCAACAAGGAAGAAACCGCGCTCACGGAAATACAGTGGGCACAATGGGGTTGCGGAGTTCCATTGATCGTCCTTCCCTCCCCTTACCGTTCTATCTTAGGATCGATCATGGACTTCATCGAAGAACAGCGACAGAAAGACCCGGATTGCTGGATTACAGTGGTCCTCCCAGAAATCCTTCCGGCCCGCTGGTGGCAGAATATTCTGCACAATCAGCGGGCGCTCTTGCTGAAAGCATCCTTGCTCTTCAAGGATCGTGTCGTCCTTACGGATGTTCCCTTCCACCTGACGAAATGATCATGGCTCGTGGCACCTGTGAAACGTGACGCGCGAACTCATACCTTTCAGTGGTGCCTGCTCACTCTTTGCCTGGCCACGACTACTCCGGTCGAGGCATTCAAGATCATCGAACCCGCTGCCGGCGCACAACTTTCCGCCGGAAACGTCGTGACCGCGCATGTAGATCTTGGGAAAGACACCGGCATCGTCGAAGTTCGCTACTATTGGTACGGTGAACAGGACGAGGTGCTGATCGAACAGGATGACTCAACGGCCAGGGGTTCCATCGTGGCGCCTGTCGCAATGGTAGGCGTAGCCGAACATGAACCTCCCTTTGGCGGGCGGCTGAAGGTGCCGCAGGACACGATTGGGCCGATGCGGCTCTTGGCCGTAGCTAAAATATCCCGCGGACGATTGGGCACACGATCGATCTTCGATGAAGTCGTTGTACAGGTCGAACCTCCTACCGACCTCACCGCTATCGATTTCGAGACAGATAAGCCGCTGCAATTGGGACGAGCAGGACAGTCGTCCGCTTACGGCCATGTGGACTCCCTGGGAAAAATTTTCGAACTTCCGGTCGTCGCCGACTTTGCCGACGGAGTCACCCGGCGCATCAGCACTCCGGCCAGCGGCACTCATTATGAGTCATCCAATCAACAAGTCATCAAGATCTTACCCGGCGGCTTTCTTCAAATCGTCGGTAACGGCAAAGCCACCATCACCGTCACAAACCGGGGGAAGCAAGCGTTTCTCGATGTGGACGTGAACGTGAACGACGAGCCGAATGAACCACCGATTGCCGACGCCGGCATGAAGAAATCCGCCAAGGCCGGTTCTCGCGTAAAACTAAGCGGGCTGAAGAGCCGCGATCCTGAAGGCGAAGCACTCTACTATAGTTGGAGCCAAGTCCGGGGCAGCAAGATTTCACTGCTCGACGCCAACAATTCAGAGGCCTCCTTTCTCGCGCCGACCGTCTCAGAGCCTCGAACGTATCGATTTAAGCTGCGCGTAACGGACAAGAAGGGAGCCGATAGCCTTCCTGCCTTTGTAGATGTGACGGTGGAACCTTAACGGCTACCGGCTCCAGTGAGTGGAAGCGTTGGACTAGCAGTTGGTCGTGAGAATCCACGGCTTCATCTGCTGTTAATCGGAGGGTGCTTTACGAGGATTCTTCCCGTAGACAGGGTGGTCGGGTTGATGATGAGACTCATTTGGCTAGGCCCCTTGCTTCCCCTTGCCTCTTGCAACTACGGCGATGATCTGAAACAGCTTTTCGACTCGGGCCTTGTATTGATTCATGAATTGCGCTGTCCACATCGTATTGTATTCGATAGCCGCGCTCTTCTTCATGCCCGCATCTTTTTCACCGACTGGAGAGGAGTAGTGCGCAATCAAACGGTCAAGCTCATCTTCACCAAAATTTCTTGAATACGCCTGCTTGAGATGATCGTGAAGGGTCTCAACCTTCCCCATTGATTGTCTGATGTCCTTCAAGAATGCGTCGAGCAGCTGTTCGATTTGCTTCTTTTTTTCACCGGTCAGATCTGGATACGTGCTCGTTATGGATTTTCGTATTTGCTGCTCGTAATCGCTCACATATTTCTGAGTGAGAGCGTCATACTCAGACTCGAGTTCTGAGACTCGGATCAGCGTAAGCAGCTTCTCAATCTTGATGGCTTTTGCATTCTCAATCGCCACCGCTTCCTCAGCAACCAAACCAGACA
>CAYXKP010000159.1:0-10601 GCA_964465695.1 uncultured Nitrospira sp. | reverse complement strand
GATGCGATCCAGAGTGGGACGAGACGAGTAGGGTTAAAAGATTGAGGCAATAAAACCCGTGATTTTCACGTTTGCGTCACGGCTTTGACCAATTTTCGCTTTTATCTTTGGGTGAATAGGGAGAAAATTGATTGAAGGATTTCCCCTCTTAATAAAAGAGAAATTAACAAAAGCCGCTCAAAGAAGATGCCCAATAAAAACTTTTTGTCAGAGTGTCTCTTCAAAAAAACTTTTATGGACAGCTTGCCTTCTCTTTACACGCTTAAAAACGTTGTAGGCAAGGGACCTACTCATCTGAAATTCACAGGTTCTGAAATTGTATGCACAGATTTGATGCCCACAGAAACGTTAGATAGCTCCAAATTTTACGTTTTTGCAAACCTCGTGACACGGCTCAGAAAAGCTGGAGCAAAAGACAACAGAGTCACTGATCAGCTAGGCTTGAAAAAGAAACTTGGCACATTTTTCGAAATGGAGTTGGTTGCTTTTAGTGAAGAGCACTTGAAAAATTGCCCCAAAAAACATTTCCAGCTTCAGTTGAAAAATAAGGATGAGCTTGAATACAACAAGGAAACATGTCCCATCATCACTCAGCTTGAGCGTCAAATTGATCAAGAAAGTATGGAGGAAGGAACCTTCTACGTTATTTATGACGTTAAAGGTCAACGGTATGGATACGGAATCACTTTTAGAACAGAGCCGGAGCGCCTAAAGGAGTATCGAGCAATGATTCGTGAGCTTCATGTGTACAAAACTTGGAGCTTAAAATGGCCAGTAGGGTTTATTGCCAAATTTGAGACTGCGTTCAGAAACATACTGGCTGTCTACCGCGACATTGACGATCGCAAAAACGCAAGACTTGAATGGTTCAAAGGGGACTTTGACTTATTCGAAGGGTGCCTTCACGATTTGTTCAAATTTTTCAACAGCAAAATTGGGCCAAACGCAACCACAGAAGTTGGCTTGAAAGAGTTCTAGTATTGGGAAAATAAAAAAAGGCTAGGCTTTGAAGAAGAATTGAAGAACTGAATGTTGAAACCTTTTGCATGGCTGATTTGCGTGTAACATCAGATGGACCCCCATCAAACAGAGCTGCGCGCGCTCTAGTAAATGGGTCTGGCGCAGGAAGTGGACTTGCAGTGCCACTTTCCGTATTGGCGGCGTCAGTCGTAATTTTGGTCATTAACTTGGCCATAACTTTGCGCAACGGATCTTCCGCATATCGAGCAGGAAGCTATGTGCCGGGTGATAATTGCAACGTTGTGCAATGCGTAGGCGAAAAGGGCGAGCGTGGAGAGGCTGGACCTGCTGGCCCTGCGGGCGGGCCGGTAAGTTTTTTTGCTGCAAAGCAATGCTTTTTGACTAAACTCTTGTTGCACAACGATAGGGCGAGCGCGGAGAGCAAGGAATCCAGGGCGAGCCCGGTCAAAAGGGGGACCCCGGAGAGCGCGGACCGACGGGTTTGTGTGACAATACTAACCCAATGTGCTTGCAAGGCCCGACTGGCGATCGCGGGGAGAAGGGAGACACTGGCGAGCGTGGTTTGCAAGGCAGACCCGGCGACACTGGTGCGCAGGGCGTGCCCGGACCGACTGGCGCTACGGGAATGAAGGGCGATACCGGCGACCAAGGGATACCCGGCCCAACAGGCCCGCAAGGCATCCCCGGAGTGTGTAATTGCTTCAACCTTCCTCTTGTCACAATTGACTCGCTTGTGGTCAATTCTTCGCTTGTTCTCAATGGTCCCATGACTTGCCCGGCTGGCGGGCTAGATCTTTCCTGTTTTGGCATAACGGGTGGATGCCCAGACTTTTCAAACTGCACTCTCACCGCGAGAGGTCTCTACATTAACAGCTCCTCCCCTTTTGTCACGCCCATCCTTGCCGTTGGCATGGACATGGATGATTTGGGCAACTCTCGTGTTCATTTTGGTCAACAACCCACGCGCTACATTGATCAGTTTACTGTTTTTGCGCAAACTCTCTTTGATGTCGTCACTTTTGGCACCGACATGCTTTTCAGCGCCCTCAACTCTAACGTCATTATGCAAAGCACGGGCTCTCCGCTAGTGAGCACAAGCATTCTCTCTAGTGGGTCTGTCATTTTGAATGGCGTCGTTACGGTTGCCTCTTCTACTTTGACGGGCACAATTTCCCACACGGCGGGCGCCATCAATATGATTTTGAACGGGGCAACAAATGCCATTGGGATTGTCTCTAATTCTGCCGCATGGACTGTTTCCACATGGACTCTGCTACGCCCTGGCGGCCTCCCTTGGTTTGCCACGCAGCCTCTCATTACGCTTTCAACTGGACCTGTTGGCCCTTACTCTGACATTTCTGGCACAAGCGTCCGCTTTAGCACGGATCTCATTTTTGATCCATCCATTACTTTGATTGGAAATTCGACCACACAACTCATTAGAATGAGCGGAATTGAGCTTGTTGGTCGCATCATCAAAAGCGCCGCTGGGACGCTTCAGCTGCAAGATGACACGGCCACAAAGACAATTGACGTGAGGGGTGCATTGACAAATGGGGAGGGCAACGAGGCCCTTTTGATTATCGACCCAAATGGGGTGAATCTGAGAGACTCGCCTTTGATTAACGAAGGAGGAACGCCAAATGCGCCCGTGCTCGTGAGCGACCCCGATGGATTGAACGTGACAACAGACGCAAGGGCGAGACACTTTTTGTCTCACACTTCTGTGCCAACTTTCACCCCCTCTACTGGTGCGGGGACAGGAGCTGTGGTGACTGTGATGGGAAATGATTGCTCAATGCAAATTCAGTTGACAACGGGGACTGGTTGCGCTGCGAATGCGTTGATTGGCACTCTGGTCTACAGCATCTCTTTTCCCACGTCACCTTCATACATTCCATACGCAACGTTTTCTCCTGCTAATTCAGGTGCAGCTGGCGCATCAATTTTTTTGTCTAATATGGACCCGGCTGGTTTTGAGGTGCGGTCGCCAGGGACACCCCTATCTGATGCCACCCCATTCATTTGGAACATCCAGGCTTGTTGAACAAGAAACATAAAATTCCCCAATTAATTCAATAAAGCCATAAGCACAATGCTAAAGGCAAACATGATGGAAGAGCAGGTCAAGGACGCAGAAGCCGGTCTTGTTGTCCCTCCACTTGTAGTAGTCGTTGCTGCTTTTGTCGTCGTTGTCGCTGTTCCATTTGCAAAGCCCACACAAGTTGCAATCTTGAACCCACTGCATACACCCAAAGGGCCAGAAGACAAGGTAAGGACCTGATCAGGCGAAGCCGAAAAGCAAGCCCCGGATGTGCCTTGATAGCGCAAGCGTGTGACGCCTGTTGTCGAGTTACATTCATACCAGTAAGAAACACCAGCTGCGCCTAAACAAGTGAAAGGGGTTGCTCCGACATATTGAACGCTAGTGGGCATTCCTTGACACTGAGCATCAGGAAATGTTGTAACAATAATTCGAGGAGAAGAGATCAAAGGAGAGACTGTGGAGACGCACACGGCAGAGTTGTAGGCACCGCCGGTTGCAGAACAACTAACATTTGAACAAAGCAAAGACGATGTTTGCGTGAAAGTCTCCTCGAAAGGTGTCGTAGAGCTGCAGTCCGAAGTTAACCCACTAAAGACACGGACATCACGCCACACCGTCTGCGAGCTCCCCAAATTAGCCAAGAGGAAAAGTGTGAGCAAAAAGTGAGCAGCCATTTTTTTTTCCTCTCTCTCCTCCTCTTCTGCGAAAAAGAAAACAAAAGCTGTTAGCTTGCTAAAAACAACAAATCAAACAACTATGAGTAACACACACCTCCTGTTAGAACAAGTTAAAAAAGTGCCACAGCAAATTTTTGAATGGGCCAGGAGGAGTCGACTTCTTACTATGCTGGTGCAGGTAGAACGTTTGAGGAGGCATGCGAGAACTTGGAGATGCTCCTACGTTGTCGCGTTGATGACAATTTTCGCATCCATTGGAGGCGCTACCGCGATGAGCGTGGGGTCCTTCGCCGAGTCCTTGTTGCCTCAACAAGCAGAAATGGACCTTTTTACCAGGTGGAAGCAACTCAGAACAGAAGAAACCAACTCCACAGTGCTGCCGTGGCTCTGTGACAACACAGTTTGGGACTACACGACAGGGATAATCCAAACTGGTGTGGTTTTGTATTTGGTAACGCGAGGCAATACCAAAAGAAAGCGTAGGGGCTCTGTCTTCAAAAGAAATGGCCGACAAACTGGAGGCAGCTTTGAAAGAGCGCGAAAACGACATTGATGTGCGAAACTGGTGGAATTTTCGTTCAATGATTCGAGAATTTTGCCGCAAAAACAGGGTGACAATAAGTCTTTTGTTTGAAAAAAGTGGCCTTCCCGATACTGCGCGTTATCATGCTCGCATGTTTAGCTCAGCGCCTCCTGTGGAAAATGACAAGATTTGCGCGGAAATAATGAGAAAATTGGGAAATTTGGAGGATTTTCGCGCCGAGATATCTGAAATGGATTGGGCTTACGATGCATACAGATGGAACAGTCCATCATTTGCCGAGCTGGGGGTGGTCTCTTTTTTTGTCGGGCCCGAAAAATTTGAACTCTCTGTTACAAACATGGAGCGGAAGGATGAGATTGAACAGCTTTTTAGAAAGCTTGTATCTGAAAGCGTTGCGCTTGATATTCAAGAGGCGATTTTATTTTTTAAACACAACCCATCAATGATACGGTTTGGAGCGAATGGACGTTCTGGAACTGGTTTCGCTCTGTGCAAAGAGTTGGGAATAACTTGCAAACATGTCACAGAGCCGCGCGTTGGCTACTTCAAAAAGGGGTTCATTGTTTCAGGTTACGATGTTGCATTTTTTGCAGTCCCTATTTTGCCCTCAAAACTCGTCGCGAAAGACTCTGACTCTCAGTTTTGCTTTGACATTACAGATGATGAGGAACCCAAAGTTGGGGATGAAATGTTCAAAAATGGCGCTGTCACAGGACGAACGTTTGGCAAGATAATTGTCAAAACGAAAGAAGAGCTGTTCATTGAGAGTTCTGTATTTGGTCCTTTTGCGTTTCATGGAGACTCTGGTGCACCTGTCTGGAATGTTGCAACAAAGAAGTTTGTTGGCATTGTGCAAGGCCCTAGGCAGGATGGCGTATCTAACAAACCCGGTCCTCACTATGGAAGAGTTGTTCGAGTTCTTCGCTATGATGTGTTCATTTGCGAATATCAAAGCATTAGAGAGTTAATTTCGCAGAAACAAAAATAAACATGAAACCAAAGGGACCTTGCTTGCGTTTTCACAAGAACACTGTCCATGCTGCGACTCAGCACGACAGCACCCAGTAGAGCGTCTTGCATCTCCAAATCGTGCGCAACCAAGATCGCAAGGGTTATCAGTTTCTGGCTGAGCTTTTGTTGGTGAAAACGGGGGTAATGACTTGCGTCTCTCTGCTATGTCCATAGACCCCCTCAGAAATTGACTTTATCTTTTTAACTCACACCATGTCATCCGCTCCAATTCGGTTCAGCAAGCCGCGTGCATGATCTTTCCACTGTCTTCGCAAGTCCTCGTCCTCCTGGAAGTCTGGGTGATCTTCCTCAAACTTTTGCATAGCCCTCTTGATTGCTGTTTTTGGAAAGACTCCGCCATGCTTCTTGCGGTAATTAGCGACCACATCTTCCTTGATCAAGAAGCGAGAGGCAAATTCTATGTTGATTTGCCTCTCCCGGTCGCTTTGGATCAGTGTTGTCAAGTGCAACAAAACAAAAAATGGACCACATAAACCAGCGCTAATCATGCCAAATGCCCAAAGCTCAGCTTCTTTGCACACAATCAAAATGGTAATGTTTGCTCCCAGCCCACCGAAAAAAGTAAGCACAATCACAAAGACAGGGACGTCTCTGTAGACAACTGCAAAGAGGTTGTATCCAACCAAAATGACAAGAAAAACGTTACACGTGTCCATCAAGTATGGGAAAAAGAGAAATGCCATAGCACATGGGACAAGGATAGGCAATAAAACAGGATTGTGTGCTATCGCCTTGATTAGTCCATAGTCTGAGTGAGCCTCGCTCATTTTTTTTTTCACAAAAAAATTCTCTGTCGTCGTGAATGAGTGGACGAGAGGAACAAACGTGTTGGTGTTGCAGTAAGGGACTTTTTTTTTGGCGTAGGAAATGGAGAAATTAAAGGGGGCTCTTGCAGGTTTGTCCACATACAATGTTTTCTTGCACGCCTTGATTGTTCTTGCCTTGGCTATTGCTTGTGGCTATTACTTTGTTCATCTTGAACCTGAAAGAGAAGCGTTTAGGGCCAGAATTTTCAAGCTAAATGAAGAGCTGAGAAAAAGAGAGAAAACTTTTGCAGACATTGCCGCCAGGTCGTATCAGAGCAAACGGGCAACTGTGATTCTCATTGGGCCGAGCGGAGTGGGCAAGTCAAGCTTAATAAGAGACAGCTTGCGATTTTTGGAACCAGAGAGAACAAAATACCTGCCTGAAGTGAAGCATGGGTTTGATGCTTCCACTTTGCGCCCTCGACGCTATGATGGGGTAAAGGTTGATCAAGCAAATGGATTTGTCCACTCTTACAGCTTTATCGACACTCGAGGCCTTTTCGATGACACGCCAAATAATGACACTTGGGCCCAGTTTGCTACCGTTTTGGAGGCAGACTTGTGCAAGGTCGATCTCGTTGTTGTCTGCTTCGAATACAATCGGGTTCGCAAAGACATTAGTCAGTTTTTTGCCGACAAATTGCAGTCGCTCAAAAACCATCAAATGGTCCTTTTTGCCATTACAAAATGCAATGACATGTCAGATGTAGAGTATGGGAAGATACAGGAAAAGATCAGGAAGTTGATCAAAGATGATTCAGTCGCTCTGCATCACACAAAGATGGACGAATGGGACGCTGAGACAAGATCATATGCCAAAGAACCCATTAAGAGGTTTCTTGATCAAATTGATCGACTTTTGGAGGAATGAAAAAGGTTTTCTTCATATCTTTCTCAAAATTAAGTTCGTAACAATAGAGGAGACAACAAAACCCCCAACAAAAGCCAATCCAAATCTGGCATAAAGCAACTGCTTGTGTATTTGTCTCGCTCATTGCACATTTCTTGTTCATTCGCATGCATCTCTTCATAACCCCCATCATATTTTGTGATTTCTTAAATGAAGCGCAAGGGGCGTTTTTTGAGCATATCTGGCACTGAGAGAAAAGTTTTGGTTGACCCAGCAGACTATGAAATCCTATCAGAGCTCGAAATCTGGTATGATCTGTCGTCCTCCTTCTTGACATAAAGCGCGACCGCCGCGCCAACAACAACTCCAGGCAAACAATGATTCGCCCAATCTTTGTCAAAGCGAGAGACTTTTATGCCACACTTTTGGATCAAAGCGAGCTATCCACATCATCTTCGCAATGAGACGCGCAATGTCCTTACCAACCAGAGACGTCAGACATAAAATTGTCGTAGCAATAGACTTTTGAACGTTTTGCAAATGAAGTGCGTTTCTTCGAGCAAGTCTGTCAAAAAGCGCAACATTTTCGCGCCCGTAACAAACATCTGTCAGCGCAAGATTGCAAAAGATTGCCTCTGTGAAAATTTCTTCAAAACCATGAAAGTCACAGCCCAGAGAAAGGCGCATGCTGCAGTCAAGCTTACGCAAAGAGGTGGCTTCTCTCAGCGCATCGCAAATCTGCCTATCGCCGTCTTCTGAACCCCAATGACCTTCGCACAATGCAAGTCGCTTTAGCTTGTTCTGCCGCAAAATTTTGCACATGAATTCGGCATCACGAGGTCCATCCATGATATTCTTGTGAGAAAAATCCAAGTCAGTCAGGGGTGCGCATTCGACGAGTCCTTCCAAAAGTGTCCCGAGATGCGCGTCAGAAATGACTGTCAGAGCTCCGATATTTAGTGTTTGAAGCGTCTTGGTAGCTCGAAAAAATTCGGCAAGTGCCTCGAATCCAAGCGACTGATACAGATGCCAACACCCATACAAGCTCAGCTCTTTAAGAGGAGACTTACACTGTGAAATCGCTTTTGCGGATCTTCCCGTAAGATGTTTGTTTTGACTAATATCAAGTGCTCTCAACATGATTTGAGAAGCACAAATTCTTTCGACATGCGCATCTGTCAGACGGCTTTCGCAAAGAGAAAGACGCACGATTAAGCGAAAAGAAAAGTTGTAAGAAAGCTGACAGAACGCATCTTCACAAGTGCATTCTATCTGCAGCGATGGAGGTTGATCTTTTCCCTCATAATCAACCCAATGGCAACACCTCGTAATCATTCTTTATTTTTGCACTCCTCGTGGTGCCCCTCTCTCCAATGCCCTTCAGCGCATTCTTCTCCGCAGTAGGCTACAGAGTCACAGCCAGAGCAAATGGGCAGGTTAGGTGCTTGTGCTCCGCAAAAGGCGCACGCGCCCATGTAGGCTTTGTCTTTGAAGTCTTGCGTCCGTGGTCGAAAGCCATTTGCCACTAAATCAATTATTAAGCTTTCCTCATTTGTTCTTTCAAATTCAAATCTTGTTCCAACTTCACGCACATTCCTGTCAACCCGTTTAAGAGCCCACCAAATATCCATGTCGATTTTTTTGATTTCAATCCAGTTAGGATAATCAACAAAGAAAAGTGCTTTGGTTCCTGAAAAAGTAAGTGGCACATGCCTTAAGCCATAAATACTTGTGCGGGTTTGAATACCCACGGGTTCTTCATTCAAGTAATTAACCAAACGAAGACCAATCAAAAGTTCCAAAGGCAAAATAAAAGGTCGCTTAGTCTTCCAATAATCCAACTCTTCCTGCCCAAACTGTCTCCTAATGATTGCCTCCCAAATGGCGCCGCTTTTTGCAAGCTCCATCACAACGCCAGATGGCTCGATCATGGCAAGGGTTTGAATGTCCACAACATGCAACTCTGGATCATTTGCCAAAATCTTGAGCCAAAGCTGAGGCGGAAGAGCCCTCCCTTGGGTCACTTCTTGAACAAAGCGCATAGCTTCGTCATCCGTTCGGAATCTCTTTTGCTCTGGCTCTTCCATTTTTACTTTACGCTTTTGCCCAATGTCTTTTCATATTTCTTTGTCTTTATTTCGTCGTCTTCAAATTTTTGCACAAGAGAGAAAGAAACAAATTGCAAAACAAGAGAGAGTCCTGCAGGGGAAGAGACATAAAAAAAAAAAAAAATTAGCGCCTGCTGATGGTCTCGTGGGCTCGCCTCGTGAGCTTTCAGGTCTTTTGCACCATCTACAAGCTGTGCGTGGTTGCCTCTCTCGTCCTCTTGCTCAATGCGACAGTCATACACACTTACACGCGCGGAAATGTCTTTGGGGTTCTCTTTTCGCTGCGCTACAACTCTCTTCAATGGTTCGCTCTCTTTTGTTTTTCCTTGCGCATATGGACTCCGCTTGTGGTTGATGATTTTGTTCAGTATCGCCGTGTCCTTGGGTATCGCTTCTTT
The DNA here is from genome assembly GCA_964465695.1 of uncultured Nitrospira sp. Taxonomy (GTDB): domain Bacteria; phylum Nitrospirota; class Nitrospiria; order Nitrospirales; family Nitrospiraceae; genus Nitrospira_D. Next base: position 1,158 of record CAYXKP010000159.1, on the reverse strand, counting down.
TTCTTGTGTTACTACTTTGTGCTCTTGTTTTTCGCAGTGGCCAACTTGGCCATTTATTGGGGTTTTTTCGGGAGCGCAAACGGCCTCACAGCCTACAACAACCCCGCAAACGACAAGCTCTTGTGCTGCGACGCTCGCATCTACACAAACCCAGACTTTGGCTGCGCCAACACTGCACCTTGCCCCTTTCCGCCCTCTTCTTACTCGGTCGATCCCGACTTTTTGTGGCTCCTCAGCGTAGTGACGGCTTTTTTTGTTGTAGACCTCATTATTGGGGTCATTATGATCTTTGAAATCATAATCAAAAAGCAGCCCAAAGAGTTGGGTGCCCCGCTTGACGAGGACGATCTAGATGACGCCATCACAATGGAGGGCGATAAAGTGCGCAAAGAGCAAGCTCTGCTAAGGCAAAGGAGAAGAGTAGTGAATGAAGAAGAGTAAAAGAATTTTATTGTTGGCATGCGCATGTCCAAGAGTAGGTGTCATCGCTTTCATCATAGACAAAACGCGACTCAATAGTTGGTCTGTCCCAGTCCTCTTCAAACCCACAGCTCAGGCAATAAACTGGCGCTTTTCGGTATCTCCAGCAGCTGTCATAAACGCTGGGTCTGATCTTCTCTTGTGATTCAATGAGTGGAATTGGGTTTGGCATGATTGAAACCCTCTCGGAAAAAATGAAATTTTTTAGAGCCCCTCTATCGATGAGGGCCTATTTGGCTTTCTTTGTTCCTGCCAATTCACATTTTGATTACATTCAAAAAAAGATGACTCACCAATGAAAAAGCTGCCTTTTATTTGCTCTTTCAATAAAGATGTCCTTATGAAGAAAATGGACAGAATGCGTGTCGTCTTTGTAAGGAGGCTTTTCCAACTATTCCCACCAAAAGCCGGAAGCCCGCGTTGTGCTCTACGTGACTATTGAAAAGGGTAGAGTAATCTTTTGGGGAAAAAAAAAACAAAAAGAAAAATAAAAGCCTTTTGTTTTGCCTTTTGAAAAAAAAATTAAATACCCCACCCCCAACCTCAACCAAAAATCGACTATTTGACAAAAAGTAGCGAAAACCTGATTTATCAACGAAATGAGAGCTAAAATGCAAAAAAAATCAATTAGCTCAGTCAACGTTGAGCGAGTTATGAAAAACAAAAGAAAATAAAAGG
>CAYXKP010000158.1:0-10908 GCA_964465695.1 uncultured Nitrospira sp. | reverse complement strand
GATCGGCATCGCCCCGGCCGACCACAAGCGGATTTTCCAGCGGTTTTTCCGTACCGATGTCGCCCGCGCCCATACCAAGAAAGGCACGGGTCTCGGCCTCGCCATCTGCGCCTGGATCGCTGATTTGCACAAGGGTCGGGTAGAAGTCAAAAGCGACCTTGGCCAGGGTTCAACCTTCACCGTCGTGCTCCCGCTCGCACATCCCGTGCTTAGCAAAGTTTAATCCGCGATTAATCCCCTTCTCATCATCCGTTGTTAACTCTTCTCAGTAATCGAAACTGCGAACACTCTCGCAGTCCTTTTTCAATCCATAGCTTCACAAGGAGGAAGCAATGTCATTGCATCCGTATCGTACGATCGGTTCCGTGATTGGAATCGGTCTTGTGAGCGGTGCCCTGATCTGGGGCGGCCAATCCCTCACCGCATCTTACGCATCCAATGCTTCGTCGCCGGCCGCGGTCCCTGTCGCCGTCACTGCTCCGGCAAACGGTTTTACTGAGATTGCCAAGCAGGTCACTCCGGCGGTCGTCAACATCACGACCGTCATGACGGAGAAGGTTTCGGAAGGACTCCCTGTTCCTGACGAACTACGAGACCGTATGGAAGAGTTCTTTGGCAAACCGTTCGGGCCTCGCGGCCGCGGGCCGGCGAACCCTTTTGAACATCGAGGGCCTCGGCGAGGACAAGGATCGGGCGTCATCATTTCCCCGGAGGGGTATATCGTGACCAACAATCACGTGATAGCGAACGCGCGTGAGGTGACTGTCACGCTTCCCGACAAGCGTGAGTTCAAGGGCAAGATTGTCGGGACCGACCCAAAGACCGATCTCGCGGTCGTGAAAGTCCACGCACAGGACCTTCCCGCCATCCCGTGGGGAGACGCGTCACAACTGCAGGTCGGTGAATATGTGTTGGCCGTCGGCAATCCCTTCGGCCTGAATTCCACAGTGACCCTCGGTATTGTGAGCGCGGTCGGCCGCGGCCATATGGGGATCACTCAGTATGAGGATTTCATTCAAACTGATGCCGCCATCAACCCCGGCAACTCAGGTGGTGCGCTGGTGAATACCAAAGGGGAGCTCGTGGGTATCAACACCGCGATCTTTTCACAGACCGGAGGGTACCAAGGCGTCGGCTTCGCCGTCTCGACGACGATGGCTAAGCCGATCTACGACAGTCTCGTCAAAACCGGCAAGGTGGTTCGAGGCTACCTTGGGATTGGTCTTCAGGATTTGAACCAGGACCTGGCAAAGTCGTTTAGTCTTCAGGACTCGAGAGGCGCTTTGATCAGCGACGTCAAGGAGGGCAGCCCGGCTGAACAGGCCGGCCTCAAGCAAGGCGATGTGATTATCGAGTATCACGGCGCTCCCGTGGAGGACGGCGGCGCCTTGCAGCGGCTGGTGACTAGAACCGCGGTCGGCGCCAAGGTGATGTTGAAAGTTGTTCGCGATGGGCGTGAACGTGAGCTGACCGTCAGGATCGGTGAGCAGCCGGATGAAACGAAAGTCGCCAAAGTGGAACGATCCGAAACAGATAATGCCTTATCCGGCCTGGCCGTCGAGGATGTGGATCAAGCGACTGCCAAAGAGCTGGGCCTCAACCTCAAACGGGGCGTTGTGGTGACAAGGGTCGAACCGGACAGCGGAGCAGAGAAGGTCGGTCTTCTTCCGGGCGACGTTATCCGAGAGATCAATAGGCAACCGATAAAGTCCATAAAGGACTTTGAGAAAGCCTCCTCGGATGTGAAGAAAGGGGGCAATGTCCTGATTCTGGTCAATCGGCGTGGCAATTCGCTGTTCCTATCGGCGAAAGTGTAACCTACAAGAAAAAAAGGGAGCGGGTCGCGCGACCCGCTCTCTTTTCCAGAAGGCTGCCAAAGCACGGTCAGGCAAGGGAGACGGTGAGCCGGCTAGTCGAACACCACGGTTTTTCTCCCATAGACTAAGATGCGGTGTTCAATGTGCCGCCGCACGGCCCGTGCCAGCACGATTTCCTCCAGATCTCGCCCTTTCCGCACCAGGTCCTCGACGGTATCCCGGTGTCCCACACGGATTACGTCTTGCTCGATGATCGGTCCCTCATCCAAATCTTTGGTTGCGTAGTGCGCCGTCGCTCCAATGATCTTGACGCCGCGATCGTAGGCCTGCCGGTAAGGATTGGCTCCGATGAAGGCCGGTAGAAAGGAATGGTGGATATTGATGACGGGGCAGCCGACCTGCGCCAAGAAATCCGCACTGAGGATCTGCATGTAGCGGGCCATAACGACGAGCTCCACCCGATGTTCCTTCAGCGTTGCCAAGACCTGCCTTTCCTGTTGCGGTTTGGTCTCTTTGGTCACGGGATAGAGGGCAAAGGGAATATGGAAAAGATCGGCCCAACTCGCGCAGGTGTCATGATTTGAGATGATGACCGGAATATCCATATGCAGCTCGTCTCGTCGGTGCCGTTGGAGCAGATCCGCCAAACAGTGGTCCTGCTTTGAGACGAGCATGCCGACACGACTCCGGCGGCTGCACTGATAGACTTCGTAGTGCATGTCGTACACTTTTGCGACGGGAGCGAAGGCGGACGGAATATCGTCGGGAGGAATCTGAAATCCCTCCGTGGCAAATTCCATTCGCATAAGGAAATCGTTCGTATCCTCGTCTGTGTGATGATCGGAGTCGAGGATATTGCCGCCGAAGTCGTGAATGAACCCCGACACTCGGGCGACGATGCCCTTACGGTCTTTGCAATGAATCAGCAGTACGATGGAATCGTTTCTTTGCGCCGTCATCGGTTCCTACTCCTGTCATCTGGCGGCTATAAGTGTAGCAGAGAGGCGCGAATCCGCACTCAGCAGACCGGATCAGTGACGATGCGTCCGACGAGGTCGAAAACTGCCGCATCGGTAATTTCAACCTTGAGAAGGTCGCCAGGTGCGGGAGGAGAGACCTTTGGATGTATGGGGTGCCGCCCGATAGGGGCGGGATTTTCGTCGATGTAAACCACCCCGTCGATTTCAGGTGCCAACCCTTCGTGACGCCCTTCCAGCACACCTTCCGTTTCGGTGGATCGCCCATCGACGAGCACGTCAAGGATGGAGCCGACTTTACTCCTTCCCTTGGCTGCCGCAATCGACTCCTGAATGGAGAGGATGGCATTGCGGCGTTCATCCATGACTTCCCGCTCTACCTTCTCCTCCAAAGCGGCTGCCGGAGTGCCTTCCTCATCCGAGTAGAGAAACACCGCAACGCGGTCGAACTCGGCCTGTTCCACATAGTCGCGCAACTCGGTGAAGGCGGCGTTGGATTCTCCCGGGAACCCCACGATGAAGGCGGTCCGAAAGGTCACCCGGGGAATGCGAGTACGGATCCGTTCGACCAATTTCTCGATCGCGGCACGATTACCCAGCCGATGCATGCGGCTGAGCATCCGGTCATTGATGTGCTGAAGCGGCATGTCGATATACTTCGTGAGCTTTTCTTCGCCGGCGTAGAGATCGAGAAGATCATCCGTGACGTGCTGCGGGTAGAGATAAAACGGGCGGATCCATCGGAGGCCGTCGACTTGGACCAGTGCGCGAAGCAGAGGAACCAAACCCTGGCGTAGACCAAGATCCACACCGTAATTGATCGTATCCTGCGAGATCAGATTGATCTCTTTGACGCCTTCGGCCGCGAGCAGGCGCGCCTCAGCCACAATGGATTCCACCGGCCGGCTGCGCTGCTTGCCCCGCATCAGCGGAATCGCGCAAAACGTACAATTTCGGTTGCATCCCTCGGCGATTTTGACGTAGGCGCTATGCCGCTTACCGAGTCTCAGGCGAGGTGCGAGTTCATCATAGAGATAGGGAGGTTGACTGATCCAGAGACGTCGATGTCGTTTTTTTGGAGCCAACAAGTCCCGGCAAATCTCCGCGATCTTGCCGAACTCTCCGGTGCCGACCACGGCATCCAATTCCGGTAACTCCTTCAGCAAGTCTCCTTGATAGCGCTGGGCCAGGCAGCCGGCGGCGATAAGGACGCGGCAGACTCCGGTCTTCTTCAGATGCCCATGTTCGAGGATGGTGTTGATCGATTCCTCTTTCGCTTCTTCGATAAAGCCGCAGGTATTGACGATGACCACTTCGGCTTGTTTCGGGTCACCGGTCAGTTGAAACCCCTCGGTCACAAGAGTCCCGAGCATGATTTCGGAGTCGACCTGATTTTTGGAACAGCCCAGATTCACAAATCCGATCGTCGTCGTTGAGCCACGGGCCTCCGCCGTCTTGGACGATTGCGCGCGACGTGGAATGATCAGTGGTTGAGACATGGATAGGAGGCAGTCTACGGGACGGTCAAAAAGTCTGTCAATTAGACCCTTGCGGACGATTGGCCAATTCCCCTAGAGTGCGCCTCATGATTCGGACCTTTCAGGGCATTAGACCGACGATCCCAAACTCCTGCTTTATCGAAGAGACTGCGGTCGTGATCGGGGATGTCGCTATGGGTGAATATTGCAGCGTTTGGTTCCACGCCGTGATTCGAGGCGATGTCCACTACATCCGGATCGGCGAACGGACGAACGTCCAGGATCTCTGTATGTTGCATGTGACGCATGATGCCCATCCGCTCGTCATCGGCAACGACGTCACGATCGGACACAGCGTGGTGCTGCACGGCTGTACGATTCATGATCGTGTATTGGTGGGTATGGGTGCCATCATCATGGACGGTGCGGTGATCGGGAACAACTCCGTTGTAGGGGCTGGGGCCTTGGTCGTCGAAGGCACGATCGTGCCGCCGAAAAGCTTGATCCTTGGATCACCCGCCAAGGTTAAGCGACCGGTCACGGAGAAGGAGTTGGCCTGGGTCAAAGAATCGGCCGAGAATTACGTGAGATACGCCCGCCAGTATCTATCCGATGCGGGGAAGAATGCAGGATTCAAAGTGTGACGGTGTGAGCGAAAAGGTTGAAGGTTAAAAGTTCTCAGCCGCTTACTTTCCAACTTTCGAACGTCTAAACTTCTGCACCCCTATTCGAACAAAACAAATCGGATCGCCCACGAGTGCTGTCGGATACTGCGGCCGCTCTACGCGGTATGGAATGCTGTGGCGGTGACACCAGTCCGCAATCCATACCACTTCTTCCGTCGATGTCGTCACCAGGCCCGGAAGATCCAGTTTAGGCATGCAACGGTCCACGATGGATTGGACCATCCGTCGCTCCTTCTGAAATCGCACCGGATCAAACGTGACTGGATCGGCACGCCCATAGGACAATGGTGCCAGATGCGGAAACCGCTCAGGATCGTTCAAGACGCTCACGATCCAGATATGATCAAACCGACCTTGTGCCATGGAGGCATCGACAGGGCGAAAGGGGACCGGCAAGCCTCGGCAGGCATGATTGAGTACCGTTACCTCCGACCGCCGGAGATTGTAGGGTTCAACCTGGCGTCGAAGCTCGAGCGCTTCCGCTAGTAAGGCAGGCAGCTCCGTCACGCCGGCTCCCACGTACAGACTACGCCCACCAGGCGATAGTTTCCGGACCAGAATCTCAGCCACTTTGGTGCTCAGCCGCCGGCAAGGTTCCCGCTTTCTCCGCCAAAACTCATCGCCGCCTTCGTAACAGTAGATAGCCTCCAGGCGCTTGTACTCAAGATGATTAAATACCCCTGTTATGACACGCCGCGTTGGGCCTGAGAGGCGTTTTCGCATGGCGGCTCACTTATGTCACAAAGTCTAAGAGAAAATCGACGCGGCACAGGATCGATTTTTCCTGACGGCATAAGTCACGGGTCTCCCCATTGAGCCTCGGGAGCCTCCCAAAACCAGTCGGTGAAAGCTACGAAGAGGGACGACCAGCCAACGCAATGACCGCCGCCATGAGTCCTTCGGCTACAGAAACGATGAAATCGAGGTTCAGCGTGTCGAGAGTATCAGTTGACCGATGGTAATGAGGGTTCCGGAAGTTCGCCGTGTCGGTAAGCATGACGGCTGGGAAGCCTTGCTCCCAGAACGAGGTATGATCGCTCCGTCTGGTGTCCGGGAGCTTTTCTCCGTTGCCCGGTACGACAAGTGGAACGATCGGGAGGTGCGATTTCATGGCCTGAACGACGGAGCCGGTTAGGGTGTGTGACCGCTCGTTCCCGACGACGGCCAAAAAATTTCCGATTGTCGGAACCGCAACGGGCACACCGGGAGGAATTGTTTGCGAGTTCTGCCGATGGCTCGCATAGCCGACACATTCCATCACGATCGCGCCGTGAAGCGCTTCACGATTCTTTCTCAAAAGCGCTGTATAGGCGGAGCTGCCGAGCAAGTTCTCTTCTTCTAAGTTGAAAGCGATGAAACGGATCGGTCTGGCCAATTTCATGCCTCGGACCTGGCGCGTAATGGTTAGAAGTACCGCGAGAGCGCTGGCGTTGTCATCGGCGCCGGGAGACCCCTGAACGGTATCGAAGTGCGCGGCGATGATCAGCGGCGGTGCGGATTGAGACGGCAGAGCGGCGGGAAGCGCCGTCCCGATCACATTGTGGTAAGTGCCGCCCAAGGCTTTGAAGGCTTGCTTCGTGACGGTCAGACCCGCCTCTGAGAACTGTCGTGTGAAATAGGCCTCTGCTTCTTGGAGACGAATAGGGGAAGAGACGGGATGGCGCTCGCCGATCAGGCGTTGCAGGTCATCTTTGAGCAGGTTGCGATCAACGGGCACGTGGTGGATCCGTCAACGGGAATTAGTTCACGATCTCGGTGCCAATCCCCTTATGCGTGAAGATTTCAAGCAGAATGGCGTGGGGAATGCGTCCATCGATGATGTGAGCTTTGCCGACCCCTTCGGCCAAGGCGTCCAAACAGGCATGGACTTTCGGGATCATCCCTTCCGTGATGGTCCCCTTCTTCATCATGCGCTGTACGTCTTTACGCGACACGGTAGAAAGATGGCGCCCGTTGGCGTCACGAATGCCCTTGATATCGGTCATCATGAGGAGCTTCTCCGCACGCAGGGCTCCCGCTACGGCTCCGGCGACCAGATCGGCATTGATGTTGTACGTATTCCCTTCGCGGTCTGTTCCGATCGGAGCGATCACGGGAATGTAGTGATCATCCTGCAGATTGCGCAGCAGGCCGGGATCGACCCTTTCGATGTCACCCACTAAGCCGAAGTCGCCGTCGCCGTCTTCTCCGTCCAACTCGCGATCGAGACTTTCGGCCCAGGCTTTGGCCGTCAACGGCTTGCTGAGAATCAAGCCTCCGTCCTTCCCGCTCAAACCGACCGCACTGCCCCCATGGCGGTTGATCAGGTCGGTGATCTCCATGTTGATCTTTCCAGCCAGGACCATTTCCACGATTTCCATCGTGGCCTCGTCGGTGACGCGAACGCCATGGCGGAACTTGGCCTCGATACCGAGACGGTCGAGCATCTTGTCGATTTGCGGTCCGCCGCCGTGAATGATGACCGGGTTGATGCCGACGTACTTCAGCAGCACGATATTCTGCGCAAACCGTTCCTTGAGGGACGAGTCCGTCATCGCATGGCCGCCGTATTTGACCACCACGGTCTTCCCACGGAACGTTCGAATGTACGGGAGGGCTTCGATGAGGACGTTGGCCTTCTTGATCAGTCTGTTCATGCAGAACTCCCGGCCATCAACACCGACTCTTACAAAATATACCGGCTTAGATCCTGGTCTTTCACGATATCTTTCAATCGGTCTCGGACATAGTCCGCGGTGATGCTGATCCGTTTGTCGGGCCAGCCTGGTCCCTCGAAAGAAACGTCCTCGAGCAATCGCTCCATGATGGTGAACAGTCGACGCGCGCCGATGTTCTCAGTCCGTTCATTTACCTGCACCGCCACCTCGGCGATCTCCTCAAGCCCGTCTTCGGTGAACTCGACCGAGAGGCCTTCCGTGGCCAGCAAGGCCTGATACTGCCGCACCAAGGCTCCTTTCGGTTCCGTAAGAATGCGGACAAAATCCTCTTTCGACAACGCACTGAGTTCCACGCGGATCGGAAATCGCCCTTGGAGTTCCGGGATCAGGTCGGACGGCTTCGCCACATGGAACGCACCGGCGGCGATGAAGAGGATGTGATCCGTCACGACCGGGCCATGTTTGGTGGTGACGGTGCAGCCTTCCACGATGGGGAGAAGATCACGTTGCACACCTTCCCGCGACACATCTGGTCCCATCGTCCGCTCGCGACCGGCGATCTTGTCGATCTCATCCAGGAACACAATCCCGGTCTGCTCGACCTTGGTAATGGCTTCCCGCGTGGTATCGTCCATATCGATCAGTTTTTGGGCTTCCTCCTGCGTCAGGTGTTTGAGCGCTTCGGGGACCTTCATCACCCGCTTCTTTTTTTTGCCTTGAAACATGCCGCCCAGCATGTCCCGAAGATTGCTTTCGAGATCGTCGAGCCCTCCCACGTTAGAAATGACGCCGACTGGAAGGCCTCGTTCCTTGACCTCCATCTCCACCGTTCGCTCATCCAGCTTCCCTTCCCGCAGCTGGAGACGGAGTTTCGATCTCGTCGTTTCGTGGGAATCGTGAGGGGCTTGAGGGGCCGGTTCGCTCGTGCTGTCCACAAAGCCCGGCCGGGGGGGAGGCGGCGGCAACAAAAGATCCAGTAAGCGCTCCTCCCCTTGTTGCTCCGCCTTTTGCTGAACGGACGCCAGCCGTTGCGTCTTGACCATATTGATGGCCAGCTCGGTCAGGTCGCGAATGATCGATTCTACATCACGCCCGACGTACCCCACCTCGGTGAACTTCGACGCTTCCACCTTGATGAAGGGGGCTTCGGCCAGCTTGGCGAGCCGTCGGGCAATCTCCGTTTTGCCCACGCCCGTCGGCCCGATCATGATGATGTTCTTCGGCATCACCTCATCGCGCAGGTCGGGAGACAACTGCTGGCGGCGCCAACGGTTGCGAAGAGCGATGGCGACCATCCGTTTGGCATCCTTTTGCCCGATGACGTAGCGATTCAGTTCCTCGACGATCTGACGCGGGGTCAGGCTGTTGAGATTCAGTGGTTCGGCATCGCTCGTGAAAGGTTTCATGATGGTGAGTTATCCTCGGAGTTCTTCAACAATAATCTGTTGGTTGGTATAGATGTCAATAGAACCGGCGATGTGCATGGCTTCGGTCACAATCACCGGGGCTTCGAGTTGAGAATGGCGCAAGAGCCCTCGAGCAGCCGCCAGAGCATAGGGTCCACCCGAACCGATAGCGAGAATTCCGTCTTCCGGTTCCACGACATCGCCGGTTCCTGAGATGATGAACGACTGGTCACGGCCCGCGACGGCCAGCAACGCTTCCAGCCGCCGAAGCACACGGTCGGTCCGCCAGTCTTTCGCGAGCTCGACCGCCGCCCTGGTAAGGTTGCCTCGATACTCCTCCAACTTGCTCTCGAATTTCTCGAACAGTGTGAAAGCATCCGCGGTGGCCCCGGCAAATCCGGCCAGCATTTGGTCGTGATGCAAGCGTCGCAGCTTCTTGGCGTTGTGCTTCATCACCGTGGTACCAACGGTCACTTGGCCGTCGCAACCCATGGCGACCCGTCCGTCGCGTCGGACGCACAGGATGGTGGTGGATCGAATGATCATGACGATTTCCGGTCCTTTCGCGACAAAGGACCCGCTCCGGTCCGTGCTCGAGGGTGAGCGCTATCGTATGCCGCCAGGAGTTGATCCATTGCCAGATGCGTATACTTTTGCGTCGTGCTCAACGACGCATGGCCGAGCAGTTCCTGTATCGATCGCAGGTCTGCACCCTCGTCAAGGAGATGAGTGGCGTACGAATGCCTCAAGGCGTGTGGACTGACCGCTCCACTCGCGAGACGGCTGGAGTATCGAGACACCATTCGAGTCACGCTCCTTGTGGTAATCCGGGCCCCACGATGATTCAAGAACATCGGAGCCGACAGTTGGCCGCTGCGGGCCGCGGACCCCAAGGACTTGCGATACTCCCTGATCGCGTGAAGCGCCATATCCCCGATCGGAACGATCCGTTCTTTACGGCCCTTCCCCCTCAAGCGCACGAGTCCGTCCCTTTCGTTGAGGTCATCCAGATTGATGCCGATGACCTCACTCACCCGTGCACCGGTCGAGTACATCGTTTCAAGGAGGGCACGATCACGCAACGAAAGGGGCGACTGCCCCGTTGGAAACTCCATCAGGGCTGCCGCATCGTCCTTGGTCAATACTTGAGGGAGCGGTTTTGGGAGCTTGGGACTCCTCAGGGTCTCTGTGGGGTTGGAAGGAAGTTGCCACTCACGAACAAGAAACCGAAAAAAACTTCGCACACAGGCCAGCTTTCTGGCTAACGATGAAGATTTCTCGCCTTGTTGATCCAAGCTGCATAGATAAGCGCGAATATCATCGACGGTGACTGTCTCGAAGGGGATGGACACGGTTTTCTGCTTGGTTCGTTGAAGGAACCTCCCGAGCTGATGAAGGTCGGATCGATAATTGCGAATCGTCTCGTGTGACGCGTTGCGTTCGACCTGGAGGTGCATTAGGAAAGCCTTGATCGCATCTTCCATGAGTCAAAATCCTCAAGGGCTCGCCGGCTCAACGCGCGACGCTTTTTCTCTTTGTCTTTGGGAGGGGTCGGCAAGGGAGGGAACAGGCCGAAATTGGTGTTCATCGGCTGGAAATGGCGAGGATCCGACGAGGCGATATGAGAAACCAGGCAGCCGTGCGCGGTTGTGGGCGGAGGCGTGATCGACGGTTGCCCGGCCAAGCTTCGCGCTGCATTGATGCCGGCCAAGCCTCCCATGGCAGCCGACTCGGTATAGCCTTCGACGCCGACGAGCTGCCCGGCAAAAAACAATGTGCCGCGGGCTTTGAATTGCAGCGTATTGAGAAGGAGCTGCGGGGAATTGATGAACGTGTTGCGATGGAGGCTTCCATACCGGAGAAACTCGGCTTGCTCCAGCCCGGGGA
>CAYXKP010000157.1:0-10922 GCA_964465695.1 uncultured Nitrospira sp. | reverse complement strand
AGGCTGCTATGGATAGGCTGACCTACACCGCCGTTCGTGCCAATCTCGCTCGCACCATGGACCGGGTGTGCGACAACCACGAGGCCTTGATTATTACACGCAACGGGGAACAGTCCGTTGTGGTGCTGTCGCTTGAAGACTACAAGGCGCTGGAAGAAACCGCCTATCTTTTACGAACGCCCGCCAATGCCAAGAGGCTGCTCTCGGCTGTCGCGCAACTGAACGCAGGCAAAGGGGAGCGGAAGGTGTCCACGTGAAGCCGGTGTTCGCGGACGAGGCATGGGAAGACTACCTATATTGGCAGAAGCACGACAAACGCATGGTAGAACGGATCAACAAGCTCATCCACGACACACAACGCGAACCCTTCGGTGGTGTCGGCAAACCGGAACCATTGAAGCATGCGCTCTCGGGGTTCTGGTCCCGGCGGATTACAGACGAACATCGCATGGTGTATCGCGTGGTCGATGATGCGCTAGAACTTGCGCAGCTTCGACTCCACTATTGATTCAAGACGCCTCTCGCCGTTTAGACCGACTCAGGTTGATCCGGTTCATACCCGTCAGAATGCGATTCAGCGTTGACGCTGCCCACTCCGAGTTTGCGGCCAGTTCGCAGCCGCTCAAATTGTTGGGATCCAGATAGACCGGGACCATGGACTCGCCGGGATGGGGAAGATCTGCATAACCATGAGTGGTAGTCCTCATAAACAATCCCCACGACGTAGGCGTGCCGCGCAGGCTAACACTGGTCAGGCGCGTGTGATCCTGCTTCGGCGGATGGGCCGTTTAAATTGTCGCGAGACTCTCGAGACGAGAGGAAACTTCTCCGGGTGTCTGATCGATTCGACTGCGATGTCCACATTGAGATCAGGCCAATACAAGTGGTGCGGTTGAGGCCAGGCGACGTGCAGAAGCTCTTCCACGGAGGCCTCCTTAAACCAAGGGAATTTCTTGAACGGAACGAACAGCTCTTCATCGGCCAGGAGCAGCCAGAATCCGTGCTTCGAGATGTTGGTGACTTCAACTCCCGAAATGTTCTTGCCAAGCATTGCAGATTTCATTCTCATGTTCCTCGATAAGAGCTTGAGCAGCTCGGATCTGACGTGCGGACATTCCAAAATTTCGGGTCAGCTCAATTCTCTGACTTAGCCAAAACTTCGCCTCCCCGCGTTCGCAATAGACGTGAACGTGCATTCGGCTTTCCTCACGAGAGAAGAAGTAGAAGCGAAATCCTCGCCCTAAAAATTGTCGGACTCAGGCACGCCCCTTCTTTAATCGCCAGCCGGCCTAAACCTCTCTTCCCTCAAAGCGCATGACTTACCGTGGAGGGCCGTCCAGCACTGACAGGTCAAATCTACGTGCACAAGATACCTTTCTGCAATATTTTACTCTACCGGCAGCATTGTCCGTGTCAATACCAACTAGCCGTCCACTCGAATCGTAATCGAGCACGACGCCTTCGAAAACTTCGCGACTTTCTACGCTCGGTCTGTCAGAAAGATCGATATACAGAGAATCAGCATCCGGATGATAGTTGAACTTCATGGTGTAATCCCTCGCTCTGGATCGGAAGCCGCTAGGTCGGCATAGGTCTCCAATGTGCGTCGCGCTGCTTCTTCATCCAGTTTGCTGATGGCAAAGCCGACATGGACGATCACATAGTCGCCCACCCCTGCTTCCGGGACCAATGCCAAGGAGACGGATTTCGTGACGCCGCCGAACGACACGGTCGCGGTGCGAAGGGTGTCATTCTCGATGTTCAGGACTTGTCCTGGGACTGCGAGACACATCGTGTGCTCTACCTTTCTTTCTGAACGTCATTGAGACGATGCGCAGCGACGACTGCCTGCCCGAGTGATAGCCCTCCATCGTTGGGTGGAACCAACGCATGACTATAAACGATGAACCCAGCATTCTCCAAACGCCGTCTTACGAGTGCCAGAAGCAGCCGATTCTGAAAGCAGCCGCCGGTCAAGACGACACGAGGCAGGCCAGCCGCTTGAGCCACGTTGACAGTCGCCGCAGCAAGGCCGGCATGGAATCGAGCAGCAATCTTCCCAATATGATGGCCCTTGCGATGATCGTCCAGCATGGCCCGTATCATGGGATGCCAATCCACGATCCACTTGGTGTCAGGACTATGACTTAGCGTCAGATCCATCGCATATCCTTCCACCATCACTCCGTCTGGCTCCACTTCTCGCTCCGCTGCAAACTGGACCGCCATGGCTGCCTGTCCTTCAAAGGAGGCCTGTGGACAGAGACCTGCCAGCGAAGCTACTGCGTCGAACAATCGCCCCATGCTCGTCGTCCAAGGGGATGCGGCACCCGACCGCAGCAGGCCGCCCCATTGCGCACGCTGATCTCCCGTCACTCTCCAAGAGGGAAGAGAAAGCTCCTCCATCTCCTTTCCCATGAGTTCCCACAGAACAGCTGCGGCAGACCGGCTTGGCTCTTTAATGGCCGCCTCTCCACCCACCAACCGGAAGGGCTTCAGCGAGGCAAACCGAGCGGACTTCCCGTAGCCGGCGATCAAGAATTCTCCACCCCAGACCAGGCCATCCTCACCATACCCAGCCCCATCCCACGCGATACCCAACACCTCTCCGTCAAGCTTGTGTTCCGCCATGCAAGAGGCCACGTGGGCATGATGGTGCTGCACGGGGACCAACGGGACGGACAGAGTCGCGGCCAGTTGCCGCGCAAAACCGGTCGACCGATAGTCCGGATGGAGATCGCAGGCCACGGCCTGCGGTCTGACATTGAGTAACCGCTGGAGATCCTCGACCGCCTGCCGGAAGGCTCTGTCGGATTCAACCGTAGAAAGATCTCCGAGGTGCTGACTGAGCACGACGCGATTGCCTGTAAGCAGGGCAACGGTGTTCTTGAGATGCCCGCCCACGGCAAGGATCGGACTCAGCACTCGATCTGCCGGTCCATCGCTCCAGCGGATCGCCTGAGGCGCATAGCCTCGCGCCCGCCGAAGAATCATCGCTACGGTCTTTGTTTCTTCACATGGTCCTCCGCCTTTTTCCCGGACGTTGCCGGGAACCACCCACACCACCGAATCATCCATCGGCCTTGCGATCGGTCTGTCATGCACGAGGAACGCATCCGCAATGTCTTGGAGACGAACCAGCGCCTCCCGTTCATCGGTCACGATCGGTTCTTCCGATCGATTTCCGCTCGTGGCCACGACCGGATGCCGGAGTGACGCCATCAAGAGATGGTGGAGGGGCGTCGTCGGCAACATCACACCGAGATAGGCATTGCTCGGCGCCACGGCACCGGCCAGGATCGCATCTCCCCGCTTTCGGACTAAGACGATGGGGGCCCGTGGCGAGCTGAGCAACGCCTCCTCGTCTACAGACAACAAGCAATGGTTTCTGACCGCATCAACGGACGGGAACAACAGGGCGAAGGGCTTCTCCGGCCTTCGTTTCCGATCCCGTAAGCGCCGGACAGCGTTATCTGATTGTGCGTCAACCCAGAGCTGAAACCCGCCCAGTCCTTTCACCGCGACGATGAGCCCTTGCCGGAGCAAAGCCGATGCTTGTCGTAAAGCCTCCTCCCCGTCCGCGACTTCCCGACCATGCCCATCCCATAAGAATACGCGCGGGCCGCACGAACGACAGGCGATCGGCTCTGCATGGAAACGCCGGTCGGATTCGGTTCCATACTCAGCACGACAGGCAGCGCACAGTTCGAACCGAGCCATAGTCGTGTTTGAGCGCTCGTAGGGAATCGCCGTGAGCAAGCTGTAGCGGGGGCCGCATTGAGTGCAGCTGAGAAACGGATACTGAAAGCGACGATCACGATGGTCATGAAGCTCGCGGCGACAGTCTTCGCAGGTCGCAAGGTCGGGTGGAATGACAAGGGCTCGCTCGCCTGATTCAGCACTTGAAGCGATTGAAAAATTCGCGTCGCCACGTGCTGGAATAACACTGATGCCCATCGCCTCCACAGAAGCTGCGGCCGGGGCGTCGGCTTGCAGTCGCCGAAGAAACGTCTCGACGGCTGGTGCACCCCCTTCCACCTCGACCAGCACACCGTTTCTTGTATTCCTGACCGAGCCGGTCAATTCGAGCTCACATGCCAGTTTATAGACAAACGGGCGGAAGCCCACTCCTTGCACCGTGCCTTCCACAGCGACTTGCACGCGCTGAGCGAGAGTCCTTGTCATTCCGTTACCACCAACTCGTGGAGTACCACTTCCGGCTCCTCCAATCCCGCCATGACCGGTCCTCCGCAGGTCGAACAGGTGTCGTCCAGTCCTGTGACGGCCGTACTGCTCCTACATTCCGGACACCAAGCCACACCTGGAACCGGGATGATTTCCACTGTCGCGCCTTCGGCCCTGGTCCCGTGAGCGGCCAATCCGAATGCCCTCTGCAGCGTTGCGTGATCATGATCCAGTAGGTGGGACAGCGCGGTCACCTTGAGCCGCACTGCAGCAAGTTTGGCAGGTCCGGTCCCCTGCAGTCGTGTTTCCACGGCCTTCACGATCTGCGTCATCAGGTGGAGCTCATGCATGATGCGCTTCACACTCCCGGACGATCCGGTCCACGACCTGGTCCAATGCCTTGGCCACCGGGACCGAGAGCATTTGTCCGGCCTCCGTGTTGGCGGCTTCAATACCGTAGACGATGACCGTAGTCGGAAGGACGCCCATTGTGCGGGCCAGCTCCACCGCATCCACCGTCCCGATGGCATGGGTCGAGCGGGGGAAGAGTTGGTAGTTGATTGGAGAGGCCGAGGCGTCGAGGCGATGGACGGTGCCCGGCATCCACCCACTGCGCGCGGCATCGATCAGAATTATGACGCGCGCGCCCTTCATCATCTCTATGAGGTCAACCCCTGCCATCTCCGCCTCGATCACTTCGGCACGGTCGCCGATTTCCTGTCGCAGTCGGCGAGCCGCCAGAAGTCCGACCGCGTCGTCTCCTCGCATGCCGTTACCAAGGCCGATGATTCGAATGGTTGCCATGGGTTTGTCCGGTCTATTTGGTCTGTCTCGCCGAGAGCATGTTGTCAGCTTCAGATCATCCGGAAGCCCCGCCATGCTTATGCACGCTCGATTTCCAGTCGCAAGAAATGCGTCGCGCAGGAAATACAAGGATCGTAACAACGGATGACTCGTTCACAACCCAGCGCCGCCTCCTGATCGGGAAGATGCAAGAGTCGAGGCAGGAACAGGCGGAGGTCCTGTTCGATGCGAGATTGGTTCTGCGAGGTCGGCGGAACAATCTTGGCTTCACGGATCACACCGCCGCCGTCCACCTCGTACCGATGATAGAGAATCCCCCTGGGCGCTTCCGTACAGGCCGTCCCGATACCGGGTCGAACCGTGATCGGCGCTGTCGGTACAGGGGGAGGCTCATACCGTTCGATGAGCCGCAACGATTCCTCCAACGCGTAGAGGATTTCGAGTGACCGAGCGATGATTCCGTGAAACGGATTGCGTAGGGGCAATGCAATGCCGCAATCGGCGAGGACCTGTTTCGCCATCGGCGCCAGACGATCGTGATTCACATTCAGCCGAGCCAACGGACCGACCAGATAGGGCGCACCCTGCAATGTGCAGTGGAGCGCGTTGGAATAGGCCACCTGATGCTCGGCGAAATATTGTTCGAACTCGTTCGCCGAAATCTTCAGCACGGTGGACGCGGTGATTTGTCCTTCGTTAATGGGATACTCATCAGGATGGCTCAATGCGACATAATTGTAATCCGGCGCAAAATCCGGATATTCGAAATCTGCGACCCAACGCACCGTTTCCACCGCCGCGTCGCGCGCCCATAAGAGCTCATCTTTCAACGCTTCCAGCTCACGCCGCAGCGGCACCCGCGAGAAGCCCCCCACCTTCACGGAGACCGGATGGACCGAACGGCCGCCGAGCAACGTCATGATCGCATTGCCGGCCTTCTTCAGCTTCAAGCCTCGCGTCACCAGGGGCGCATGATCCTTCGCCATCGCGATGGCACTGTCGTACCCGAGAAAGTCCGGAGCCTGGAGCAGATAGACATGCAGGGCGTGGCTCTCGATCCACTCGCCGCAGTAGATCAGCCGGCGCAGATCGCGCAGCGCCCCATCAACGCTCAGACCGAAAATCCGCTCGAGTGCATGGACCGCGCTCATCTGGTACGCGATCGGGCAGATCCCGCAGATGCGCGCGACGATGTCCGGCACTTCCCCGTAATGCCGCCCTGTCAAAAAGGCCTCGAAAAATCTCGGCGGCTCGAAGATCCTAAGCTCCACGTCTTGGATCGTTTCGCCTTTCACTGTGACACGGAGCGCGCCTTCGCCTTCCACACGCGCCACCATGTCGACGGCGATGGTCCTCGTTTGCGCATGTTCTTCGGGCATGGTGTCCTCAACGCTCGTCGGGGAAATACGCGTTGCGCGTCACGTCTTGGATTCCCAGATATCGCTCTCCTCACGAAAGGGCGACACGTAGCCGTTGATGCCACGAAATCTACGCATGACCTCGACCGGGATCAGTTGAAGGTTCCCATGGAAATGCCCGGCGAGTGACGCCGTGTTCGGCGGAAGTCCCGGCCCTTCTCGTAGCCCTTCCGCGGGCCCAAAGCAGCCGTAACAGTCACGCCCCATGCTGGGACAGATCGCTCCACAGCCGGTTCTGGTGACCGGCCCGAGACAAGGCATCCCCTTCGCGACCAGCACACAGACATTTCCCCGCCTCTTGCACTCCAGACACACGCTGTCGGCGGGTAAACGGGGCTGGACTCCGGCCGCCAAATCCGTGATGACGCGCAGCAGTTGATGCTTATCGATCGGACAACCCCACAGTTCGAAATCCACATGGACATGTTCCGAGATGGGGGTGGATGTGTTCAAGCTCTGAATATATTCCGGGCTGGGATAGATCGCTTGCTTGAACGCCTCCACATCGGACCAGTTTCGCAGCGCTTGAATGCCGCCGGCCGTCGCGCAGGCTCCGATTGTGATCAACACCTTCGTCTGTTGTCGCACGGCCAGAATGCGATGTGCATCGTCCGCAGTCGTAATCGATCCCTCTACCAAAGCAATATCGTAGGGACCCGGCTTCATGTCGCTGGAAGCCTCGGGGAAATACGCGATATCCAGCGCCTGTCCCAGGGCCAGGAGGTCATCCTCAAGATTCAAGATGCTGAGCTGGCAGCCGTCGCAAGAGGCGAACTTGAATACCCCTAATCTTGGTCGTTGCCCATTGATCCCTATCGATTGATCCAAAATGATATCCCCTTAGAATCGTTGAAGATACGTCTCTCGTGAAGCGTATCTCGCATCTCCGAAGAAATGGTCTATGCTTAGTATTCGACGAGACATCGAGACATAATGGTCCCCCTGCGAGATACGAGCGACGAACAACGCTTCACGTGTCACACCCCTGCTCGTCCCAGCCATTGTGCCACGCGGTCATAGCGCATGACGGGGCCGTCTTTGCATACAAAGTAGGGACCCAGCTGACAATGGCCGCACAGGCCGATGCCGCACTCCATGTGCCGTTCAAGCGACACAGAGACGGCCGACGCCGGAATGCCGCGGTTCATTAAGATTGGCACTCCCAAACGCATCATGATCTCAGGTCCGCACATCAGCACGATGCACTTCAGAGGGTCCACCGACACCTGCTCGAACAGTTCCGTCACCACGCCGATGTGATAGCTCCAAGTCTTGTCCGGCCGGTCACTGGTCAGCAACACCTCCGTATCGGGAAAGCGCCGCCACGCGTCGAACCGTTCGCGGTAGAGGAGATCGTGCGGCGTCTTGACTCCATGCAGAATCTTGACAGACCCGTATTCCGGCCGCCGCCGGAAGATGTACTCAATGGCCCCGATGACCGGAGCGCAACCGAGGCCGCCTGTCACGACCACGACGTCGCGTCCACGTGCCTCGTCCAGCGGCCAACCTTGTCCGAACGGGCCCCTGATGCCCAAGACATCGCCGCGCTGTAGGCCGGCGATCCCTTTCGTCACTCGTCCTACCGTACGGATGGTATGGTCGAGGAACTGGGGCTCATCCGGGTCCGACACGATCGAAATCGCCACCTCGCCGACTCCGAACAGGTACACCATATTGAATTGACCGGCCTTGAATCGAAATTGCCGCCGCACCTCCTCGTCCACAAGCTGCAGCCGGTAGGTGATGATGTCCTCGGCTTCCCGGACCTTCTCAACGATTGTGGCGGGATAGATGGCATAGGGATTCGCAATCGGATCGGCTCCGGTCTGCACGGTTACCTGCCTTCTCCCTGTCGGCTCACTGACGGCTGGTTCCCCGGTGTGAGCAACGCCGACAACTCCTCCGTCACATCGATCCCGACGGGGCACCATGTGATGCATCGGCCGCACCCGACGCAGCCGGACATGCCGAATTGATCGATCCACGAGGCGAGCTTATGCGTCAGCCACATGCGGTACCGATCTTTGATCGTGGGCCGAATGTTCTTGCCGTGGATATACCCGTGTTCGTGCGTGAAACAGGAATCCCACAATCGGGCGTGTTCGGTCCGCTGATGCGAGAGGTCCGGCGTCTCCTCGACCGCATGGCAAAAGCACGTCGGGCAGACCATCGTGCAATTCGTGCAGGCGAGGCACCGCCCCGCCACGTCGTCCCATCGCGGATGCTCATGCGCCTCGTAGAGAGCTTGCGGCAAGCGTGTTTGCTCCAACCGTCGCACCTGGCTATGCCCGCATGCCTCTATGCGGGTCGCCGCCTCATCAATCAATTCTCGTGGAGCAGGAGACAAGGAGAGATCGGAAAGAAGATCGGAGCCGGCCTCGCTGCCCGCTTCGATGAGCAGCATGTCGTCCACTTCAGTCATGGCGAGATCGAAGCCGGTTTTGGCGCGAGGGCCGGTCTCCATTGACTCGCAAAAACAGGTCGGCAATGCCCTGGTGCAGTTCACGACAATTAGAAAGAGTCCTTCACGGCGGGCCGCATAGTAGGGATCACGGTACGCGTCTTTTAGAAAAATGCGGTCTTGAATGGCGAGGCCGGCTACATCACAAGCGCGAGCGCCGATGATCGCGACCTTCTCCGATTGAGGAGCCGTTTGACGAGCGGCGAATCCGTCTTTCGTCCGCTCGATCTGCAAGAGCGGTTCACGCGGCGCAAAAACGAACGGCTTGAGCGATTGCGGTCCATGAACCACTCCGAAGATGTCTTGCGATCCCGTTTGCTCGAGCCGATAGCGCGCCGGTTCCTGCTGATCGCGCCATCCGATCGGCAGATCCGATACAGACCGGATCGTCTCCCAGACAACTGACCCGTCATGCACGGTGGGCCCGACAATGCGATATCCTTGCGCACTCAAGGCATCGAACAAGCGTTGCAGATCGGCTCTCGGTAGGATACCGCGCATTTCACCAGCCGCTATTACGACGCGAATCGCCCATTCTTTGATACACGGACCATCACCCTCATCGCCATCGTACGGACTCTCTTCCTCCCATGCAAGACAGGAAGCATCGCGTCTGCATGGCATCGTCAGTGCCCGAAGAGGCAGCGGAGTTCTCTGTACCCTTTGGCAACATCGTGGAGTTGACCGGGGTAGTAGATCTTTTCCCAACAGCTCCGATGACGACCGGCTGTTGCGTCACACACAGGGGAATCAACTAGTTGCGCCGGTCGTAGCGTCTTCCTATCATGGTGATGTTCTTGCATGGCAAAGACACCACATGCTCGATTCATTCATCTCCTCTGAGTGATGAATAAGGGAGCGACTATGGCAACAGCATCACGGTTTCATATGAGAGCGTTCGTCCCTTGGTTGATTATTCTCGTCCTGGCTGCTGGGTGCTCTCGCCGAACAATCGCAACTACGGGGGAGGACCAGGCTTCTACGCCAAGTTCATCTCCGGCCGCTGTCACCGAAACAATAACAGTGAAAGCTGAACCATCGCCCACGGTTACGACTCCGATCGAAGAGGTACGCGCGGCGGAACAACCGGTCCCTGTGCCCCCGGAGCCGGCAGCCTCTACGCCTGCTCAACCGACGCCGGAGCTGTCGGACATTTTTTTCGATTTCGATCAGTATGCTATTCGGAGTGACGCACGACCCAGGCTCAAAGCCAATGCCGCTATTCTGAAGGCGCAACCATTCCAAAACGTTGTGATCGAAGGCCATTGCGACGAGCGGGGAACCAGTGCGTACAACCTTGTCCTTGGGGAGCGGCGCGCAGGGTCCGTCAGTCGGCATTTGCAGGCTCTCGGCGTGCCGGCATCTCGAATTCAGACGACGAGCTATGGGAAAGAACGGCCGTTCTGCATGGAGCGCACCGAAGCCTGCTGGCAATCAAACCGGCGTGCTCACTTCAGGTTGCCTTAACCGGGCCTACGTGTCTTGCGACGGACTGTACAGGACAGAATGCGATCGTCTCGCTCAACGCCATGATCCATGCGTGACGTTGATCCTCCTGTCGGGTTACGAATCTGTGCGTACGCGGAATCGTGGTTCGAGCGCCTTCAGGTTTTCCATGATGCCGGTATATTCCAATTCCCCCATGGGCAGCATGGCAGCACCGAAAAACCCTTGGCGGCGCATGTCGATGGCCTTGTCGGACACGGTGTCGCGTACTCGATTCCAAAACGGGTGAGCGAACGGGTCCACCGGTTCGGTGAACCGTCCCTCGTGCATGGCGAACGCCGCACAGGTGATCACCGGAGGACCGTCGAAGTAGCTGATGCCGGACTGAAGCGGGACCGGCATCAAGGGCATCTGGTGAGAGCCACGCATCCCACCTGCCACATAAGGCCCGACTGCATAGGGTGCCAGGACTTCGCCCGTGGCCGGGAAATCCTTCTGTACCCGGACCAGCATCACCGGGTCGTCCTTGCCGGTGTACTTCCCGGCGATGTTATGTAGCCGTGAGGTGGAGGCGACCACCGCTTGTTCCCCGCTTGCGGCTGACCAGA
>CAYXKP010000156.1:0-11022 GCA_964465695.1 uncultured Nitrospira sp. | reverse complement strand
AAAATCCAATTGAGCTCCATGATCTCGGGCACATCCGACTGCCGATAAAACACGTTCAGCTAGATAGGTCAATGTAGTTCGTCTGACGGCAAGCCGCGTGATGCGTACGCGAAGATAGACCGCCATCAATGAGAACTGCCGGATAGATCGCGTGGCGACGAGCCGGCGGGGGACGACTTGCGGGGAATTGGGCGTGAATGAGACGCGACCTGCCCTCGAGCCTGTCGAGAATCACCGCTGTTTACCGGTTGATGACGATCATAGGCCTTAATGATTTCTTGAACCAGTCGATGCCGGACCACGTCTTTTTCATCGAAGTAAATAAACCCTATTCCCTCAATGTCGCGGAGAATTTCCTTTACCTGAATGAGTCCGGACACTCGATCACACGGTAAATCGACTTGAGTGATATCGCCGGTGACCACAACTTTTGAATGGAATCCCAGTCGAGTAAGGAACATCTTCATCTGTTCTGCCGTGGCATTTTGGGCTTCATCTAAAATGACAAAGGAATCGTTGAGCGTCCTCCCCCGCATGAACGCCAAAGGGGCAATTTCAATATCTCCCCTCTCAATCAAGCGATTTGCTCGTTCCATGTCCATCATGTCAAACAACGCGTCGTAGAGAGGCCTCAGATAGGGATTCACTTTCTCGTATATATCGCCGGGCAGGAAACCAAGTTTCTCCCCTGCCTCCACCGCCGGCCGTGCAAGAACGATCCGGCTCACCTCTTTGTTCATCAACGCACTGACCGCCATAGCCATAGCCAAATATGTCTTTCCCGTTCCAGCCGGCCCGATGGCAATTACAATATCGTGCTGCTGAATCGCCTCGATGTAAGCCTTCTGCGTTGGCGATTTGGGGCCCACGAACCGTTTTTTCGTGACGATCATGGCCGATTCACCAAGCACGTCTTTAAGCGCGGCCTCAGGAGTTCGGCGCAATGCCGTAAGCGCATGGGTTACATCTTCAGCTTGGAGTGATATCCCTTGGTGGGTCAGGGAGGCAAGTTCGATGAGGATACGTTCGGCCTGACGAACAGCCTCGGGGAATCCGTCCAGGGTGAGTTCTTCTCCACGAGCGGAGACTCTGACGCCCAACTCGTCTTCAATCAACTTGAGGTGCCGGTCATGCTGACCGAACAGGACGGCGGTATTGGTGCCTTCTCGTAGTTTGAGTTTACGCACGAGTTTGGGGTGGTCTCCCTCCTAATATCTTGGTGAGATTGTAGCAGACGACAAAAAGCAGAGACAAGCGTGCAGCATCTTTCAGAACATTAACCTCCTAAAGGTCTGGCATGCGCTGCGGCGGTAAGTGTCAAATCAAACTCCTGTAAAGCGATGCCACCCTGCCCATCCTTGGCCACAACCTTGACGTGAAATGTCCCTTGTAAATCAGCGGGGATCTCCCACGTGATGTGGCCCAACTCTTCACTAATAGTCATGCCGGCCGGGGCAACTTCCAACTGATAAGTCAATCGGTCGCCATCAGGGTCTTTGGCTTTCACCAGGTAGTCAAAATAGTCCTGAGATGTGGAGGCGGAAGCGGGAGGCGTTGACACGATTGTCGGACCACTATTCCCTAACACGAGTGGTTCCGATTTTAGGGAACCTCCAGTACCGGCTGGGTCATGAGCTGTAGCCTCGACCGCGATCTTATCTCGAGCACCAAATCCCCTCGTGTCGAGAAAGGGTTCATCTCCTTCCTTCACGAGCGTATCATTACGATACCACTTAAAGGATAGGTCGACGCGATCATGATCCGGATCGCTTGCCTCAACTTGCGTTTCAAGCCTATCTCCAGGCCGAGCAGTTTTAGGAGCCATGGAAACTGTCGACACTCTTGGTGAAGTATTCCCAACGACGACGCTCACCGTTTGATAGGGCTGCCCTTTCTGTAATGAATCGGAGGGAGTAATGACGACGCTCACTCGTTGGCCTCTGCGGAAGTACTCCGGCGAGAGGGTTGGGCCCGTCTGCCCTGGCACGAGAGCATCGTTCACATACCACTCGTACTGATGCGTGACAGGCTCTCGTTCGTGATCTTCCGACTGAATCTGTACTGTAGCCGGACCTGCCAGGGAAAGTGGTGCATCAAGCATTCTTGCCGAGGTCACAACCGGTGGCCGATTTCCGCTCGATCGCGTAGCCGGAGAACCTGTGTCGGTCACCCCACCGCCCGTACAGGCCATGACAAGAGCGGCACACGTCAATGGGAGCCCAATAGCCAGAAAATTGTTACTACGATTTGAACCCAGTCGACTCACACAATGCTCCTTAAGTATAGTTAGTCAGAGTGGGATCTAATCCCGCTGATGCACCCAGTTGACGTAGCGGCTGTAATTGCCTTCGAGGTTCACGTCCCCCTGTGTGAACGCACCCGTCGACATCTGGGTATTATAGGTACACCCTTGCCCACAATGGATCGTGCCACTTGACGCAAGACCAGTCCCCATGGACGTCTTAGTATTCACATTAGTATTTCCGCCGGAGTTTGTCGTGCCGATAACAGGTGCTGTCGATGCGGTGCCGGTCTTGTAGAACAGCGCATACAGGTAGCTCGTACCATCGGACGCACAAAAGTCGTTCGTCGGGGCAAAGGTTGGGAAGAAAATCGTCCCTGCCACCAAGGTCGGATTAACCACAGACCGCTCGGCCGCATAGTTCGTCGTCACGAAAGTCACTGGATCTGTGATGCTGACAGGCCCTGGCATCGTAATACGCCAACCATCCTTTGAGGCAACCAACCCGATCATCGACGTCGTTCCGGTTCCGTTGAAGCTCGTGACACCGGGATTGGTCGGATCTGTGACCTGATTGGTGCTCGCGCTGCAGACGATACAAATCACGGCGTTGGTGACATCCACCAGATCGTCATTGTGACAACTGAATACTGAAGTCTCGGTACAGACGGCACTCAACACGGAATCTTTGATTCCGAACAGACGCTGAATGGTGTTATCAACCTTGTCTGCGTTGCCGAAGTATCGACCGGTTCCAAAAAATACCCACATCTTGTCAGCATCATCCAGGGTTACAGCCGGAGCTGATGCCGAGGGTCCGACTTCCACCGTGGTTCCGAGCGTTGCATCATAGAAAGTGTCGATCACTTCCGTCGGAGTCCGGTTGGCTCCGTTGGCGATGCCCCAGGTCGTTGGACTGCAGGGAGCTGTGGCGCAACCCATCGTAAGACGATAGAGCTTGCCTCGCCAGGGAAGTGATCCGTCATGTATCGTTCTTACTGCATAGGCGACGTCCGTTCTCCAGTCCGAATCTTTATCGACCGCGACTACGTGACCCATGAATGATTTCCATACGCCGATCTGCATGGTCGTCAAACTTCCACCCGCTGCCACTTGCGGTCCATTCTTCAAGTCGACAGTATAGAGCTTTGCGGTCTGCGAGGAAGCAGCGGAGAGATCTGCCTGATACCCGTTCGGTCCCGATCCAAACAGGGCATACCACTTCTCATTCGTTGGGTCGATCGGACTATCCGTCTTCGGGTTCATGCGAGCGACAGCCGGATAATTGGTGGTCAGTCCGAGCCCGCTATCAGTAAACACCCAGAGTAATCTGGGGTCTACCTCGGGGTTTGTGATGTCTAAGGCGAAGTAAGCACTGTAGAAGGTGCGCGACACTCCGCCAATCGTGGCCGTCATGGGAGGAGCCCCGGACCCTGCGGAACAGGTTCCACAACTGCCACCCATCCGGAATCCACCGATTAAGATGGTCCCCCAACCGCCAGGGTGATCTACATCCGGTGTAAAGATCCTGGCTTCAGCGATTGTCGGTTTAAGATCCACGTAGTACACATGCGTATAGTCCGTCCTAGCCAGCCACTGGAGGTGGGGCAGCAATTCCTGGGGGATGAACGACCAGAGTTCCGCTCCAAGACTGAGACCACTGGAATTGTCCGTGGGATTCTTGGTGTACCAGCCATGTTCAATGGTGGACGCCGTCGTCGGATCGTCACCCTTATGGTAGTACCCGCCGTTAAACGCATGGAGCATCCCGTCATTGGCGCCAACGTAGACGACCTGACGCCTGTTTCGATACTTCGCGTAAAAAGCCGTGTAAGTGGGATCCCCAAACGCCAGATCGTAACGTGCCTTCGGGGCCCCCACGACCGTCGGGGTAGAGTGGATCGGATCCCCCAACTTCCAGACCTTATAGTTTCCGCTTCCAATGGGAACTTCGAGCATCCTGGTCCGTAATCCGGCGATCTCATCACCTCGTATGAAGTTAATCAAGTTCGTAGCATTGGTGCTACCAACACAGGTGTCTAATGCATACCGCAAGTAGTCCCGAAGCAGGGGACAATTAGTCGTACTGAACTCGATTTGTTCTGTGGGGTCTACAATCCCGTCATTATTGACATCGACCCAGGTCAGAACCTTACGCGACGCGGACGGCGTGTTTGCGAGCTCTTTACCTGCTTCCCATATCGGCTTGATTGACTTGAGATCCCCAGTAAATGTCGGCGTCGCACTGTCAGCAACTCCATCCGCAGGGCTGGTATCCAGGAACTTGTCGACGAGGACTTTTTGATAGGTCGGACTCGCGGGATCATTGTCGTATCGAGTCGTCACGATCAGATCAGAATCATAGGTCAGCACTCCATCTTGATTCGTATCCTCCCGGAAATTTCCGAAGCTGTCGACGAAGAGCGCATGCGTATAACCGGTCCACTTCACATTTGCCCCACCCTGACCGACATCGCTCGTGAAGAAATAGGCTTGATAAATCGACCCTTCACCAGTCGACGATGTTGCTAAGACTGAGATCGAGGTACCGGATGCACTTTTCCTGAGAATGGCCGTCAGCGAAGCTAATAACCGCTCCTGCAAGTCATCGACATTGGAAGACTCAAAATAGGTATCGGGAATTCCATCTGTGCCGGGTGCTCCTGTCGCGTTGATGACTTTGTCCCACTCCGTGGTGAGGTCCGGGAGATTGTTGCCATTCGTGTCTTCAAAGCCTCCCAACTGCGCAGCATGCATCAACAATTCCCGCCCACTAATATTGCCGAACGCATAGAAGGTGTAGACCGTCAGGTTTTGAAGGCCCTGCAGACAACGTCCCGAGACCCCCAACACTGCGATCGTTCCGTTTGACGTCCCATTGCATGGCCGCAGATCGTTGATGTGGGACCAGTAGGCAACGTCATCCAAGAAGTGTCGCCCGTTATCAGCATAGTCGGTTCTATGCTGTTTGAGCAGCACGTTATTAGGAGTCGCCGGATCGTTGTTACAGGTCCCTCCAGGAGGATCGACGTAAGGGATACCACGATTCCCGACACAGTAGGTGCCAGCGTGTGGCTGAGCATTGGCATTGGCATATTGATTGATACTCGCAGGGACCCCCGTATCCTGAGTCGGAGTGCCATCCGTGAAGACCATCACGAATGTCTTGCAGCAGCGCACTTGCGTGGACGTGCTGGCCCAGGCTGGCGTGTGATTGCTCCCGTAGAAAAATGGATCGCGCCCACAGGCATTGGTGATATACCCTGCAGGGCACACCTCCGGCGTTGTGAGGGCCGAAACCTCTGCACCGCCGATTCCACCAGTTCCTGAGCTTCCAAACGACACTCCGTTCGAATTTCCACCTGAGAACGCAATGGGGTACACATATTGGTTAGGATAAAAGGCTGAGTTGATTTGGGCAACGTACCTAGCGACTTCGTAGAGTGATTCTGCTAGAGGAGTCCAGGTAGCAGGGAAGGTTTCGTCCACCGCATCTACCATTGCCGCCGTATTGGTATTGAACGTCTCGACCGTCGTCCCGGCAAAGTCGATCGATTGCCGACTGCCTGCGCCGGTCAATACACGAAGTCCATTGTTACTACCGTCATTGTTGAAGACCGCCAAAGCAAATCGAGCCTGTGGCCCGACCTGCTGAATGACGCCTGTAGGCTCGCTGTACATGGCAAAGGCGATTTCGTTGAGTTCCGTTTCGACGAAACCATCTCCATCCGATGATCCGGGATTTCCACAATTGGTGCCGTTGTCGTCATCGATACACATGTCGGCATCGTCTTCGATATGGATGAAGATGTTGGCAGGATTCCCGGGATGTGTCACGGTCGGGATCCGTCCGACATAGGTGAGATCACCTGTCCCTCCATTGTAGCCGACAGCGTTGGTTGTTTCGGTATTGACACCCGTCCCGCGCTGCGCCCGTACGGTAGGCAAGGACGGAGTCCCGTATGGTTTACAAGTTGAATCGGCGTTACGGGTGGGATTGAACCCATTCTGGCATTGTCCTCCGATCATCGCCTTCTTCACCGCGTCGAATCGGCGGAACGTTGCCCAGTTGACGAAATTCCCATCATATTCAGTTCCGGGACAAGGGGTATTAAGGGCTGCTTTCATTCCAGTGCCGTTCTCGAATCGGTTATCGGTCGCATCCCAAACATAGCAGCGCATCGGATCGGCGAAACCCGAATACCGCGTGGTAGCCGTAAAGGTGAGGGTCGTCGATGGGAGACCGCTTGGCAACGTGCCGCAGTTCGTAACCTCGCAGGCTCGATTGCTCATGCTCCCCGAGTTGTCCATGAGGATGATGATATTAGGGGCAACCTGATCCGAGACAAAGGGAGGAGCAGATGTGTACTGGTCCATCGTCTGGGCCGACGCCGTCAATGCCCATGACAAGCCGGTCGCCACTATGATCCTTACGGTTCCTGGGAAGGCCTGTCTCATGCGTTTCATAGTCCCCACCTCCTCCACCTATGTCACCAGCGTCAATCCCTCGTTTTGTCTCTTGCCTTTGCTATTGCGGCATGTAAACGATCACGAAATCAATCTTGTTACTGTCACCCTTCTTGAGATGAAACTTGACCTCATGATCGCGCTTGATGACATCCGGCTGGAGCACGTTATCTTCCTGGTCGCGAATTTCAACTTCTGGATCCACCGTGTATTGTTTTCCGTTGATGAAGAGAGAGTGTTGCTCGGCCGACGTCACAACCCCGGCCTGCAATCCACTCGCGACATGCGCGGGAATTGGGTCGAGCGCATGAGCTAACGGCACATATCCCCAGACCGTGCTAAGCACGGCTACCAGGACAGTCCCACAGATCCTAGCTGGCTTTCGCGGGCTAGTATCCTTCGTCATCTGATGGATAGGTTGAGTTATGCCCTTCATAGTAACGCTCCTTCGTTGATCACGTACCGTTATAACTTCGCTTCATGCACCCTTCACCTGTTTCGTTCAGGCAGTCGAATGTGACAATGACACGGCTCGTCGCACCCGTAGCCGCGTTCGCCGCTACACAGTCCACTCGATAGAATTGATCGCGAACTTGCTTATCTTGATCAGCGAAATCACTGCCGACCCGTGGCTTAGAGTAGAGAAAATCAATGTCACCGTTGACCACATACCCGTTGACGTTCATGACCAAGTTGGGCGCATTACCCGTTCCAACGGCGATGTCGGCATTGTTCCGAAGCGTGCCGTTGATCTCCTGAGCAAACACTGCCTGATTGAGGGCCGGCACCGGGCCCTGCGGTGCGAGAAGAGCGGCTGCCGGACCGGTCATCTGAGGATCATCAATCGTCAATCGGATCGCGCGGACCGCCGTCCCTATACAAGCTTCTGCGGCATCTGTCCCTTCTTCGACCATGCGAACTGCTCCGGCCATCGAGTTTTCGAGACCCGTCATCGTCAACGCGGCCACGCCCAGAGAACCAATGATCAACATCAGTAGCATCACCGTCACGAACGAGGTGCCTCGTTCGTTTAGAGACAACCGGCTTTTGTTCAGATTCGCATAAGAGAGCATCATAAATTAGAGCCTTTGGTTGCGGAGTTCGATCGTCCGAGTCAGAATTCTTCGACGAAACTGAAAATAGGACGCTTGCTGTGCCGGAGCAGCGGTGTCTCCTGCCACAAAGAGCCCATTCGCGTGATTATGATCGCTGATAACAGGGAAGGTTGAACTATGCACGGGCGTTGAATTCGCCTCCCCCATACCCTGATCGGCTCTGGTCTGCCGCGCAACGATATTGACCTGCACCAATCGAATCGTCCTCGGCGTCATGAAGGTGCCGTATGGTGCGGCGTTGCCGAACCAGTTTCGATTGGTGATGAAGTCGGCCTGGTCGAACTGATTGGATAGATCAAGATCGTCCGGCTGCATATCTGGAATGCCGCTATTTACACGCGGATCGCAGCCATCGCAGGCATAGGCCAGCTGGAGGTCTTCAACTCCATCCATGAGGGGAATGCAGCCTGAATTAACCTGGTTGCAGTTGGGCGGCCCTCCAGGGCCGACCAATACAGCCGGGACCGCGCCGCGGACCAAACAGGGGGCATTGCCTTGACAAAGGTTCAGATTGTCCGGAGGTGGAATCACTTGATAGGTGATGCATTGCAGCAAGTACACCTGGGTTCCCGTCCCAAAGGCCGTGGGATCGGGGATCGCCGGGTTCAGGGCCAAGCCTCCTGGATTGACGGACTGAATTGTTGAACCAGCGACTCCACCGATTGAAACAGGCATGCCGAGCAACGCCGCCCCTCCACCAGGAATAGCATTCCCCATCGCCATGGTCGCATTGGCCGGCATTGGAATATTCGCGATCGGCGTATTGAGTCCTCCTATAGTACCGGGGAGGGCTGGGACAAACACCTGCCACAAGGGTCCAACCGCAGCAATGGAGTTTGTCATCGGAACAACCATCGAGATAGTATCCGGTCCGATGTCTGCCCCAAGAGGATTGTTGTCGCCTGGAACGACAGGGTACGGAGTGCCGTTGATGCGACACCCTCCTACTGGTGCCGTAAGGCCACGCATCCCGAATCCGGCCAACTTCAGATCTGCCGTGATCATATCTAGAGCATTTCGGGCCGTCGCCTGAGTACTCGCCACCTGTCCTGTAATACGTGTGGTCTTCTGGCTTACAACCAGTGCGCCGAATCCAGCCGCAACAATCGCGGTCGTCATCATCGTCGCGACCATGATTTCTGTGAGTGTAAAACCGTTCTGATTTCCCTCTTTCAATGCCGACGATTGCTTCATGCCAGCTTCCTATTCCGGCTCAATCAGCGTTTGGAAAGTCACATTGCGTGTGCGTTGTGTCCCGGCGCGCTCATTCCACTGAAGCTGTACCGTGACCTGCACAGCGCTGGAATCGGCCCGGAGTGGTAGCACAGGAGCGACTTGTACCGCACCGCGTGCATTTAAGAGATTCGTGGCTAGAACCAACGTGCGCCACTGAGTACAATCGCCTTGGATTGCTCTAGTCGCCGCTGTCGACGGTGCAACCCAGAAGAATGGAGCGGGTGGGGCTGGAGCAGGAATTCCACCTGCCAAACAGTTGCCCGGTCCGTTAGTGTCCAAATTGTTGTAGGCCCAGGCGAAGCGACGATTGCTTTGAATTCTCTCCATCATGTCGGCGGCGACATTGGTGACGATGGATAAGTCGTTAGCATCGACATTTTTCGTAAACGAAATGCCTTGCATGGCAGCCATGCCCATAACCCCTACACTCAGAATGGCAGCAGAGATCATCACTTCGGCCAGCGTAAATCCCTTTTCGTTTCGTACCTTCATCATGATGCCTCGTTCACGACGCATGGGTTGATCGCCTGTCGGCACCATGTCACCTTTCCCGAGGGCATCAGTGAAATCGAATAGATGAGATTGGGGTCACGCGTACTCTGCAATTGAATTGTCTGCGCCGCCAAAGGCGTCGTACTCAAGCCCCTCGGTGTAAATCCAATAGGCTGCGCCGGCAACGGCACGACAAATGTCACGTTGAGCGGAAACTTTTCGATACCTAGAGGCGCGGTAAATGTCATTCCTGTTTCCCCCGAGGGAAGTGGCATCCCCGGCGTGGCTACCATCATGGCATTGCGGCTAATTGCTGCTGAACGGGCAAGGATCAAGCGGTTATATAGACTCGTCGTTGCTTGATATAGCTCATGCTTGGCGTACATTTGCTGAAAGTTGGGAATCGATATGGCAGCTGCAACACTAATGATAGCCCCTACAAGAGCGATTTCTATGAGGGTAAAACCGCCTTCTTCCGACCCAGCCCGTCTAGGTCTAATGGTTGTCGTGCATTTCGGCATAGCATCTCTAGCCTGAGCAAGCTGCATGCCGCTCTAGAAGAGATGCCATTTTATTCTAACCTTTTGATTTGGTGATATTACTCAGGCGCGGTTGCGCATCTGATTCGGTCATTTTTCGCACTCCGGAACAACAATTTTCGGGGTAGATGCTGTACTGTTTCGTACAGCGGAGTGGCGATGTTGGACTAAGCATCCCTGGGCGGTCACTACCGTAGACGACAGATTTAAGACAACAGCTGTTTGATCAGGTAGAATCCATTCTGCATAGGTGAGAAGGAATTGTATGAAACGAGATTCGCGCAAAATCCAGCGGTTTGCTGTACAGCTTCCCTGCCAATTGTGGAACGATGAAGACAAGTTGAACGGAACCGTCTTAAACCTTTCGGCTCAGGGTTGTGCGATGACGGCGGAGCGTCTTCCGCCCGTTTCAACCTACGTTTCGCTGAATATCGATCTTACAAATGGCGAGGGACCAGTTAAGATCAAATTGGCTGGAGTTCGTTGGATTTCCGGACACCGATGTGGGTTAGAATTCATCCGCATTCGATCTGATATGCTCATGAGGCTCAGAACTTTCACTTTGTCGTTAGAGCAGACCTCCTAACAAGTGCTCACCTCTTATAGACTACTTTATCGCAACGGCCCGGACCTGCCGATAAGTTGTCAGACCTTTTAGTACCTTTTGGATACCATCTTGCAACAAGGTGACCATTCCATCCCGCATCGCTACGCTGAGGATCTCGGCTGTCCGCGCCTTGGCTTGTATCAGATTCTTAATTTCTTCTGATCCCACCAGGAATTCGTGCAGTGCCACCCGCCCCTTAAACCCGCTGTGATTGCAGATCTCACAACCACGCCCGCGATACAGGGTCAAGTCTTCCGTGTAGGTAAGTCGTAACTTCTCCCAGCATTGGGATCCATAGCCTTGCACGAGTTCGTCATACTCTCT
>CAYXKP010000155.1:0-11086 GCA_964465695.1 uncultured Nitrospira sp. | reverse complement strand
GGAATCCCTTCTCGCTCCGCTCGATTCCCGCAATAAACTGCGCCACGTCGTCATGCTCGGAGATCTTGGCCTGTGCGATCTCTTCACCCTCGAAGTAGTATCGACTGGTGAACCGGACCTTTTCCAAGAGTTCACCGGCCTTGTACGCGATGAAATAAAATGCGCCCTCTTTTTGTGTGATCCGTGTCGCGAGCATGGCGTCTCCATTGGTTGAAATAGAAGCCAGCGGAATTGTACGCGGCGCTCTCCCTGGCCGCAAGACGAAGGACTGTGCTACCATCGATCAGAATGACGATGCAACACATCGCGTACAGTCTTTTTGTCGCGCTGCTTTCGGTGCTGCTCATTCCATCCTTCAACCTTCAGGCACAGGAGGTAGAGGATTCCCGAGCCACAACGGAGTTATCATGCAGTTTTTCGATGGAAAAAGGCGAAATCGGACGTCCCTGTCACGTTCCCTTCCCGCAAGGATGTCTCGTGGCCGACATACCTGGAACCAAGCAGCCTTGGACCACGATTTCTAAAGGAGGCAGACTTCAGTGTCGATTCGACGAAAAAGAGACCGATTGGAAGACAAAAATCGTCGGCACCTGCGACCGATGCCTATCGGTCCGATGTTCCGCCCACTTCAGCGTCCGCTTTGATTGCTCGGCCCGGCATTAAGCTTATTTGTATCCCATGTCGCTCACTACGGCAATCAAACAAGAGGCTCGTGCGCTGGGATTCGATGCGGTGGGGATTACACACCTGTCCAGTGAACATACAAAATCAGCTGTCGAGGGCCGGACATACAACTCCTCTGACCATTCTCAAACAGCAGTATCTCAACGCCTCTTCGACCGCCTCACCGAATGGCTCCGGTGTGGCTATCATGGCGCCATGGCCTGGATGGAACGGACTCCCAACAAACGCGCCGACCCTGTCCAGGTACTTCCCGGCTGCCGCTCCATCATCTCTTTAGGGGTCAACTATCTGACCACGCACCGTGCCAACGAGCAGCCCGGCTACGGCCGCATCGCGCGATATGCTTGGGGACGGGACTATCACAAACTTTTCGATGCCAGACTTAAGAAATTGGAACAGGCGATTCACGGGATGGTACCAACTGCCACAACCCGTTCGTACTCCGACACCGGCCCGATCATGGAGAAAGCCTGGGCCGAACAGGCCGGCTTGGGCTGGATCGGAAAACATTCCAATTTAGTTTCATCCGAATATGGTTCGTGGCTGCTGCTGGGGGAAATTTTGACCACATTGGACCTGGAGCCGGATGAGCCGGCGGCCGATCTCTGCGGCAGCTGTACGCTTTGCATTCAAGCCTGCCCCACCGGCGCCATTGCCGAGCCCTACGTCGTCGATGCCACTCGTTGTATTTCGTACCTCACTATCGAATTGCGCGGTAACGACACCGCCATCCCTCAGGAGCTACAAACAGCCATGGGCCACAAGATCTTCGGCTGTGATGATTGTCTTGACGTGTGTCCATTCAACCTCCGCACCGAGCCGACCCAAGAAGACACGTTTCAACCTTCACACTGGAGTCTCTCCCCCAACCTCAACGAGTTTTCCAAGTTGGATGAGGCGACCTTCGCAACGGCATTTCGGCAAAGTCCGATTCGACGCACGAAGCTCCAAGGGCTTCACCGAAACGTCGCCATTGCCCAACGCAACATCAAGCCCTGAACTTTTCGTCGTTACCTTCAACATCCGCGCAGGTCCTTAGACCTTGTGCCAGAACTTGTCTCCTGGCAAGTATTTCCGTGTGGATCGGATCGGATACAGCATGTATCTTATTCGATTCTCTTACTTTAATCCTGGCGGTTTTTCACAAGAATTTATTTCATGCCAACAGAGCCCTGAATTTTCATCAACCGGCTGATAGTTTGTCAGTTTAAGGCTCATATTCTAGTCATCTCTTCAATAAGAACACTGGTGGTATGTATTGTGCTACGCCGAGAACCTCGGCTCTCGTACGACGGGTCAAAGATCAACGTTCGGATGCATGACAAAAATTTTCTTTGTATTTTTTCGTCAGAATTTGGTAGATAGTTGACCCGGCGCTAACTTGAGGAGTGGTGGGGGGAGGACTGGATTCGCCTCGCTCATCAGTGCAGCGTCTCTTTTCCATAAAATCTAAAGGGAGGCTACTATGCAGAGGTTTCGTGTGCTTACATTAACTCTTGGGCTTGGCGTCCTGTTGGGAGCGAGCGGGTGTATCACGATGCCCGGGTCCGCAGGAGCGAAGGTCCATGATGTCACGTTCACGGCGACCGAATCGGAAATCGTGATCGACGGTAGCGGTACCAAGTACAAGGCCTGGACCTTCAACGGCCAGATGCCGGGGCCGGTTGTCCGGGTGACTGAAGGCGATACCGTCAACTTTACCCTTGTCAACCCGGCAACGAACGCCCAAGGCCATTCGATGGACTTTCACGCGGCCGAGCTGGACTTCTTGAAAAATTACCGCGAGATCAAGCCCGGTGAGACGATTAAGTATACTTTCGTGGCGAAGAAGCCCGGCGTGTTCTTCTATCACTGCGGCGCCCCTCCGATGATCCAGCACGTGGGCCGCGGTATGTTCGGTGCGATCATCGTCGATCCGAAGGACGCGAGCGTCTGGCCCAAAGCCGATCGGGAGTTCGTCCTGGTGCAGTCCGAGCTCTGGAAGAACCCGGACAACGTGCAGGCAATGTTCGACCGGAAGTTTGACCATACGATCTTCAACGGCGGCGTCTTCAAGTATCATCCTTTCTTTCCGGGATCGGAGCCGTTGGAAGTCAAGGTCGGCGAGCGGGTACGCATTTACTTCGTGAATGCCGGCCCGAATGAGTTCTCGGCGCTCCATCCGATCGCCGAAATCTGGGACAATGTCTACGAGAGCGGCAATCCGGCCAACAAATTCACGGGCGTCCAGACCTATGTGGTCGGTCCGGGCAGCGCCGCCACGTTCGATATGATCGTGGATGAACCGGGAGCCTATCCGGTCGTGACCCATTCATTGACGGGAGCCTTGCGGGGCGCGATTGCGGTGGTGATTGCCAACCAGAACCCCAAGAAGTATGACAACTTGATGCCATTGACTCCCTGGAACCCTTAATTACTCTTGGGGAATGGAATCATTTTATTCTCATAAACAAGGAGCAGACGACATGAAATTCTCCAAGCAGATAACGACGGTTGCCATCGCCGTGGCAGCCAGCTGGACACTGAGCAGCACGGTATCCTTTGCCGCCGAGCGGTCGCTCTATGAACGATTGGGCGGAGTGGGAGCCATCCAAGCCGTCGTCACCAAGTTCATCAGCAACGTGGGCGGCGACGCCCGCATCAACGGCTATTTCAAGAACGCCGACCTCAAGAAACTCAATAAACACTTGGTTGACCAGGTCTGTGCTGCGAGCGGCGGGCCCTGCACCTACGAAGGGCGGGATATGAAGACGACGCACAAGGGCATGAAAATCACCACCGCCGCGTTCAACGCCCTCGTGGAGGACCTTGTCAAGGCGTTGGACACCTTCAACGTCCCGGAGAAAGAAAAAGGTGAATTGCTCGCCGTCCTTGGACCGATGAAGAAAGACATCGTCGAAGTTCCATAATGACGTCAGTGTGTGACGTGCCGTGATAATGACTGCACGTCTCACATGAGTCTCTTGCGGGCCGGACTCAGATGAGGGTCCGGCCCGCAATGTCTTCTTGTTAATGTTCTAGACCAGCCCGACACTACTTCGATTTACTCACTTTCCGCCGGACATGGGCGCTGCCACGTAGGCCAATATCGTGTTATCATATCGATCGTTATGTGCGCCTCCGAACGCGCGGCGCGAGCAGCCATTCTGGCATCAGTGGTAATTACCAAGGAGGAATCATGAGAGGTAAGCGTTTAGTCACGACCGTATGCAGCATCGTCGCCGTTGCCGTGTGGAGTACGGCCGGATGGACCGCCCCCGAGGCCGACCCATTGAAGCCTCGTGTCCCGGACACTGAACGTGGTGACGCTCGAAAGATGAAAAATCCGGTAACCGTCACGCCCGACATCCTTGCCAAGGGCAAAGAACTCTATGAAGGCAAAGGCACCTGCGCGAACTGTCACGGTCAGACGGGAGCAGGCGACGGGGCCGGTGGAATGCTGTTGTCCCCTGGGCCACGAAACTTCACGAACTGCAAGTTTCACAAGAAACGCAACGACGGGGAGCTTTTCTGGGTCGTCAAAAATGGGAGTCCCGGCACCGGTATGCCAGCCCTTGTGAAGGGAGGCGTCCTCACCGACGAGGAAGCCTGGACGATCATCGCTTATGAGCGAACGTTCTGTAAGGACACGGAATAGCTGCTGAAGGAATCTGCATTGGTCTCAGCACGGCGAGCTGTCAGTCGCAGGCATCGATTGACAGCTCGCTTCCACTGGGTCATAGAAGCTGACGATCCTCCAACCGGCATTCTGCTCCGCACCTGCGTCAGTCGGGATCTTCCCTTCGCCGGCAGCTCATCATACCGTTGGGTTCTTCAGCACGACCATTAACCGTCGTGCCTCCACCCCCCTTCCTTCGTCAGGGAAAGAGGTGTAGTCTATCGGTGGTTGCCATGGTTCGTGAGGAGTTCCTAGATAGGAGCGCTCCGATGAACCTTCGTACATTTCTCCTCATCTCAAAAGACGCCGACCTGAAGAAGCTTCTCCAGCAAGCGTCTCCTCAAACCGATATCCGTACGGCCGATACGGTATCAGAGGGACTCTCCGTATGGCGGGAGATCTTCCCCGCACTGGTGTTCTGCGAAGGAGATCCCCGCAGTCTGACGCCTTTACTGGAGTATGGCCGTCAGGTACCGACATCTCCACCCGTCATCGTGATCGGAGATGGCCGTTCCATCAAAGATGCGGTTGCCATGATGAGAGCCGGCGTGCCGGATTACCTGACGAAGCCGATTTTTCCTGAAGAATTGCAGGTTGCCATCACCCGGGTACTTCACCGGTCCGGTCCGCCTCCGTCCCCTTCCCCACACGATCCATTCGATTCCATCGTCAGCGTCTCGCCGCAGATGAACCTGATGAAACAACTGGCCAAAGAAGTGGCCCTGACCGATGCCACGGTCCTCATCACCGGTGAAAGTGGAACCGGCAAGGAACTGTTCGCCCAAGCGATTCACTACTATAGCCCCAGAGCCAACGGCCCGCTGATCGCGCTCAATTGCGCCGGCATTCCGGAAAACCTCTTGGAGGCGGAGTTATTCGGCTACGAATCGGGGGCCTTTACCGACGCCAAGCGGGCGAAGCCGGGACGATTCCAAATGGCCGAAGGTGGGACGCTCTTTCTCGACGAGATCGGCGAAATGAGCCCGACCGCTCAAGCGAAGCTCCTGCGTGTCTTGGAAAACCACACCATCGATCCGTTGGGCGATACCAGAAGCCATAAGGTGAACATCCGCATCATCGCCGCCACGAATGAGGATCTGCTCGCCCACATCAAGGATGGTCGTTTCCGCCTCGATCTGTACTATCGGCTGAACGTCTACCAGCTCCGCATTCCTCCCCTGCGTGAACGTCTGGAAGATATCGAGCCGATTCTCTTGATCTTTTTGGAGCGGGCCAAACTGGAACGCGGCTGCCGCATCAGAGCCCTCGCTCCGGCGGCTCTTACGGTCCTTCAACATCACGATTGGCCAGGAAACGTGCGCGAACTCCACAATGTCGTCGAATGGCTGACCATCACGTGCAAAGCGGAGGTGATTCAGCCGGCTCATCTGCCGGCATCCGTGAAAACTACTCCCCAGACCAATCGCCTCAGTCAGGACGTCAAACCGTCGTTGCTGGCCTTCGGGCTGTCGTTTCAGGACATGGAAAGGCAGCTGCTTGAAGAAGCGTTGCGGAAATCTTCCGGCAATGTCTCGGAAGCAAGCCGCCTCCTCAAAATCACAAGAAACACCCTGCGGTACCGCATGGCCAAATACCACCTCCAGTGAGACTATTGATGTGGACTTTGAATACAGGGTTGTGATGCATGCAGTTTCGTCTCCGAGTGATTATGGGCATCGCTTCCATCGGAAGGATGAATCATGGATCTCATGCGATTGGCCGTCACCGGTAGTTTGGTCATCTTGCAATGTGCTTGTGCCGCACTCAATCCACCGTTGTCTGCACCGCCGGGCAGCAATGTCCTCGCCGCCCGGCACAATTCAGACGGCATTGCTCATTATGAGATGGGCCACTGGTCGCTCGCCAAGGATCATTTCACCTCTGCCGTCGAAGCCGATCCGGATCTCGCCGAAGCACACTACAATCTCGGCCTCGCACTCGATCAACTGAATCTTCAATCGGAAGCCACCACCCATTTCAAGAAAGCAGCGGACCTGGCACCCGCCAACAGCGCAATTGTTCAGTCCAGCGCTTATCGAAGCCGCACGGCTCCTCCCTCACCATCCAGCTACGGCACAAGCGGCTATGGAGGAATGGGATACTAGCCTCGTCTCCTTTCCATGCAGACTGTCGCCGTCACGCGCGTACAAACTTCCCATAGCGTGATCACTCGGCTCCTTCAAATCACGCGCAAGCAAGAGCCACCGGACATCCATCGCACCCTCAAGATTTCTCGACAGCGGTCCGATATCGCTTACCGGGGATCCGGCTCAGTCTGATACTCGCATGAAAACGCGCATCGGCATCGACGAATTGCAGCCCGGCATGTTGATCGAGGCACTCGATCGGTCATGGCTGAGCACGCCGTTCTTTCGGCACAA
The DNA here is from genome assembly GCA_964465695.1 of uncultured Nitrospira sp. Taxonomy (GTDB): domain Bacteria; phylum Nitrospirota; class Nitrospiria; order Nitrospirales; family Nitrospiraceae; genus Nitrospira_D. The sequence goes on along the minus strand of CAYXKP010000155.1, from coordinate 4,363 downwards.
GATGACGATTACTTCGACTCGACAGATCGCACAGCTGAAGGCCTGCGGCGTGCGGACCCTAATCGTCCGCATCGAGCCAGAAGAAGCCGAGGAAGAGCCGGTCATCGAGTCGGACATCCCGGATAAGTCTGCCGTACCGGACACAGATGAAGCAGCCTCGATGCCGCCGTTAGTTCCCTTCGAGGAGGAACTGGCGGTTGCCAGACAGGTATACCAGGCCGCCAAAACCGTCATTCAAAATGCCATGCATGACGTGCGGTTGGGCCGGGCCATCAATGCCGATGCGGTCAGGGCAGTCGTCTCTGACATGACTGACAGCGTCTTTCGCAATCCAGACGCCCTGTCCAGTCTATCGAGGCTCAAGCGGTTCGACGAGTACACCTTTTACCACTCCGTCAACACCGCTCTGCTCGCGATGTCCTTGGGACGGAGCCTTGGCTTCGACCGGTCGACATTGCATTTAGCCGGTGTGGGAACTTTGCTGCACGATATCGGCAAGATGAAGATTCCGCTCGAAGTGCTGAACAAGCCCGGCCGCTTCGAGGCTCATGAAATGGAGATGATGAAACAACACGTGCTCAGGGGCGTGGAGGTCTTGGCCACCACCACCGGCTTAGGAGAGTCCTACATCCAGCCGGCTCTTGAACACCACGAGCGTGTAAATGGAGACGGATATCCGCATCGGCGCGCGAAGCAAGACATCAGTCAGCTCGGCTTGATCACCGCTATCGTCGATATCTACGACGCCATGACGAGCGATCGGTGCTACCATAAGGGCCGACCCGCCCATGAAATTCTTCAGCTTCTCTACCGCCTTTCGCTCGACGGCCACCTCGACTCGACATTAGTCCAACGATTTATCCAAGTCGTGGGAGTCTATCCGGTCGGCTCAATCGTGGAATTGAATACCGGTGAAACCGGCATCGTCAAACAGGTGAACCATCATGCGCCATTGACGCCTGTCGTGCTCTTCGTAAAAAATGCGGGGAATACGCTGCTCTCAAAACCGTGCGAGTGGGATCTGTCTCAGCAGGCTGAGACGCCGCATCGCGCCATCACCGCCGTTCTGAATCCGCACCAAACCGGCATCGACCCGGCGCTCTACCTCGACAAGGAGGCGGCATAAACGTCTTCAAGCCGCTTCCGAAGTCGTCGCTCGTACACCGTCGAGAATTTGAAGAAGCTCAATCAATCTCCGCTGCCTTGAACAATCCATCAGGGCCGTAGGGCGCGATGTCCGTAAACGGCGATTCATTGAACCTGGCAGGTTCCATAACCCCGTGCTCAGTGAGGTGGTCCACGATGAGTGTTCCTACAACTTCTTCCTCACGTCCCTCCAATCCTTTGCCACCTTCGCTTTCCGCGGCACGTCACCCTTCGTCGGTCCCTGCACGATGATGGCGTCGAGGCGGCGTTGCAGAAACGCTTCGGCAAAGGCTTTGGATCGACCGATCCCGGTTTTGATTGTTTTCCAGCCGTCGGCATGGAGCTCGTCAATTTTCGTCCCTATGGCCTTGGAATCCGGCTGTAACACCATCACATAGCCCGTCGGAAACTTGTTCGTCTTGAGCCATTTCCTCACCTCGGCGTCCACCTGAGCCCCTTCTCTTCCGGCAGCTGCTGTGGCGACATAGATCACCTTGTAATAAAACTGGGTGAGCTTCCCGAGTTCGTCGGCCGCCTCAGGCCGTGGTTTTCGTTCCGATTCGAGCGCGATCCCCATCGGAGGGACCCGACTCGGCGTCGGCTCTTCGAGGAGCGATGCCATCTCCACCACGAGAAACGGTTGCCTCTTCTCCCACACCGCGAGATTGGCGCCACCTTCTGTCGGAGCAACTCTCGGACTCTTACCAACACGAACCTGGATTGGCGTGAGACCTTGGGTCTTGGAAATATAGGTGAAGAACGCCCTGCCGTCCCCACCGGTCATCGCCGTGGCAGCGACTTTCCCATCCACCACGAGTTCAAGTGGTTCCCCGCCAAGCGCGGCAATGAGCATGAGGCGCTTCGAGATAAGCTTGGCCTCAATGGTGACAGACTGGCCAGGGGATGTCAGAGCGTCTTTGACGAGAATCGAGGTGGAACTTGTGTCTGCAGCATCGAGGCAATTCGGATAGACGGTAAGGAGAGAGAGGCCAAAAGATAGGAGGAACAGCCGGGCTCTGCACGGGATGGTGGCCGGTGACCGCACAGCCATCACCCCTTCCGCTAGGCTTTCAGCGCTTTGAGCACTTCATCCGCGTGTCCGTCGACCTTGACCTTCCGAAAGATCGCCTTCAGTTTGCCTTCGGGATCGATGACGAACGTGCTCCGCTCGATACCCCAGTATTTCTTTCCGTACATGTTCTTCTCTTTGTACACCCCGTACGCCTTGGAGATCGCGGCGTCTTCATCGCTGAGAAGCGGGAACGGCAATCCGAATTTCTTGATGAACTTCTGGTGCGATTCTTTCCCGTCCAAGCTCACGCCGACGATCGAACCTCCCGCCCGTAGAATCTGTGACTCGACGTCGCGAAAGTCGCAGGACTCTTTCGTGCACCCCGGCGTATCGTCTTTGGGATAGAAGTACAGGACGATTTGTTTGCCCTTGAAACTCTTCAAGGTCACCGTCTTCCCATGCTGATCCGGAATCGAGAGTTCCGGTGCCTGATCTCCGACTGTCAGTTCTTTACCCATAGATCCATCCTTTTTTCAAGTCCTCAATAACGAGGCATGCTGCTGCCGAACGACGAGCGCGGGGTCATGGGCGGACGGAGCGATTTGCGGTTCTTGTTCTCAGGATTCCCATAGGGCGAGAGCGCCGGTGAGTCCCAGATGATCTTGTCTCCGGGAGACAGGTCGGCAGCTTGCATAAAATGTTGCCGGGCGACTTCTGAATCACCCAATGCGTTCAAGGCCAACGCGTAGTTGTAATGCGCCGGTCCGGACTGCGGAGCCGCCGAGAGGGCTTGCCCGAAATACCGTTTGGCGTCCTCATATTGTTGTGCCTGATAGGCTTGCGTTCCTTGTTCGGTCAGCGCCATGGCCTGCGATTTCACCTCGCCGTCAAGTGCAAGCGGAACGAGCGGTTTGCGCTTCTGCGAACATGCCGTCATGCCGACAAGCGCCAGCACGATGCTCCAGATGGCCAGTTGCACTATGGTCTTTTTCATGGCCGTACGCCCTCACCCTTCAGACCTTCATGTGCTTGCGCGTCTCTTCCTCAAACGTCTTTCGATACAACACATCCCACTCATTGCTGCCTTCGACAATGCCTCGTGAATAGGACGCGAGTTTGGCTTTCACTTTTCGATCAATGTCCTGTTCCTGAGCCAATTCGGTCGCCAACACGCGCTTGATTGCTTTTAACATCAGCCCGTCATCGCTCTTGATCCTCGCTCCGGCCTGTTGCTTGACGGCCGTGAGAATCACATGGGCCAGGTGACTGACTTTGTCCTCACTCAACATGCGATATCGGTTATTGGGTGAGCGATGAGGCCTCAAGATGAATGCCGCTCGTCTTCATCGTCTTAGCCCTTTCCCCCACTCCTCACAGTTCACAAAATGATGCCCCGCTCACGAACCAACTTTTGCTTCACCATCTGAAACATCTTGTGATAGTCAACCTGCCCTTGCTCGATCTGCTGCTCATAGGCCTTCAACAGCTGCCGCACTTCGGCATTCACGCGATCCTCGGCGGATAACTCATGGGTAATGACCTGATCCAATGCCTCGAGGAATACCTTGCGCTCTCCGATGAATTCGACGTGCCCTTCCTCTTGGAGACGGCCGGCGAGGCTTTCGGCTATGTGCCGCACACGCTCTTTTGACAGCCGCATCCATCTCACCCCGGTTCAAGACGAATCGTCGAAACTTCCATCACTTGCCGAAATCGAGTCGCATCCCCTGTGATCCTCCCGATGATATTCACTCGATCAGCCGGGACCGGATCATCCCCCACACTCATGGGGGTTCTCCCGAAAAAGATCGCCAGGATCTTCCCCGCTCCCCAGAACGCAATGTCTCCCACCTTCACCTGGGTCGTCGCGGTTTCCCGATAGTCGCGGACTCCGGGAACCGGAAAGTAAAACTCTTCACCCCATGTGCTGACCGCAGCCGTGACCGGAAGCGCCGCGTAGACTTCGTCGGCCGTCTTCGTCTGTCTGAGTTCTGCTTCCAGCTGAACTCCGCCCACGGTAATACGAATTCGCTTTGCCGGCGCGGTCATGCGATCGATGATATACCCGTTATTGCACTGCTTCGTCGTGATGTTGCGAACTGTAGCTTGTCTCCCATGCGAAATCAAGGCTACAATCCACGGGATGCTGACCTCCAGCTTCATCTTTCTACCGGGTGTCGGACCGTCCACAGAACGCCGCTGGTG
>CAYXKP010000154.1:1352-8852 GCA_964465695.1 uncultured Nitrospira sp. | reverse complement strand
ATAAGACGATAGGAGACGAACGACATGCGCTTTTCCCGACGAACCATTTTAAAAGCAACCGGTCTTGGAGCCTTGACCGCCGCCACCGGCGGCTGCGATGCCGTCGGAGGCGTGTTCGGTCGCATGTTTGCCGTCCCCCCGCGCGAGACGACCTACTTCACGCCAAATTCGAAATTTTACGTGGTTAATTATGCCGACGGAGCCGTCTCGGCATCGCGCGAATTGAATATTGAACAGTGGAAACTTCACGTCAAAGGCTCGGTGCAAACCCCGATGTCGCTCGGGTGGCGCGACATTTTGAACCGCGATTCGTACGATCAAATTTCCACCTTGATGTGTATCGATACGCTTCCAGGCGGCGACAGCCTGGGCACGGCCACCTGGCGCGGGATCTCGCTGAAGCAGTTGCTCCTCGATTGCGGCGCTGACACAGAAATGGCGCGCGATGTCGTCTTCCGTGGCATCGATGGCTACGACGACAGCATTCCGTTTACACGGGCGATGCAGGATGACGTGATGCTGGCCTTCCTGATGAACGGCGAGAAATTGCCTCAAGAACACGGATTCCCGCTCCGCCTGCTGGTGCCTGGTCTCTACGGCATCAAGAACGTAAAGTGGATCGTCGAGATCGAAGTCTATCCCGGAGACTACAAAGGCTACTGGCAACGCAAGGGGTGGACGGATGACGGCACGATCAAAGTTTTCTCACGGATCGATTCGCCCGGGCACTACCAAACCCTGCGCGGACCGGAGCATACATTCCGCGGCATCGCCTTCGGCGGACCCAACAGCATCGGCAAAGTCGAGTTGAGCTTCGATGCAGGCCGTACGTGGAGCGGCTGCCGGATCGAGCCGCCCATGTCGCCCTATTCCTGGGTCATCTGGAGCTACACATGGCGACCGCCGAATCCCGGGAAGTTTCAAACCGTTGTCCGCGCAACCGACACCAAGGGCCAGCTCCAAATCGCCGAAATCGTCCGACCTCAACCGGCCGGCGCCAGCGGGTATCACACGATTATTTCGGAAGTCGCAGAAATCTGACTGGATCTTGCTGACGCCGCAGATCACACAGACAGCCATCCCCCATCCACCTTCAAATCAACGTAATTCCCCTTTCGCGGCTGCACAAACTTGGAGTACCATGGCGTCCCGGAGAACACTGATGACTGATCCGCCGCTCCCAAATCCCGCCGTGCGCCTCGATTCCCAGCAGAGCCCACTACAAATTTCAACGATTCAATCGGCTGAAGATATGCTCCAGCAAACCAACGCCCTTACTCGGCACGACTCGCACGCGGACGTCATGCAGGCAGCCCATTACTATCTCACCGCCGCCCATTTTCTTGAGAATCACGATTCCCTCAGGTCTGTACAGGCCTATCACAATGCCGGCCGGCAACTCCATTGGCTGGAGCAATTTACGCAAGCCGGGCGGGCGTTTTCCAATGCCGGCAGAGTGGCGGAGCAGGCGGCAGCGGCAATGCCTTCCGGGCCGGACCAACGTCACCTGCAGCATCTTGCCGTGCGGGCCTACTCACGGGCCAACAATTCGTTCGCCGAAGCCGGAGAGTTAGACGCTTCGGAAACGCAATACGTCAACGAGCGAAACGCGCGACTGGTCTGGTCTAAGATGCAAGGCAAACATCCGTTGGCTCTTTCGACATGGAAGACGACGAGCAATTTCGGTACGAGCATCCCACGATGGATCGCATGGATCGGTGGAGCACTCGCAGCCTTCAGCTTGCTGTACGAACTGTTCTTCCGCCTGAATTGGCTGGAACCGATGGGCAATACGACGCCCTCGGCCTGGATTCCCTTGTGGTCCGGATTTTATTACGCTATCAACGTGACCTCTTCGCTGGCACTCGTGGAATACCAGCCGACTCATCCCATTTGCCAGGCTGTGGTCATATGCAACGTGATCGTCGGTTATCTCTTTCTCGGCATCGGCATTGGCATGGTTGGTCGCATGATGCAGACGCGCTAGTCTTCTATTTCCCTGGCTCAATCAGCCGCCAGATCTTACTTTTGGAAAAACGAATCCCGCGCGATTTGGTCCTTGCGGATCTCGTATTCCTTCTGATCGATCTTCCCGGCTTTAAAGTCCTCCTCCACTCTATCTTTTTGTCGCTTCAGGTTATATTCATAGCCGCCGCCGGCCGCCCCGGCGCCAAGGACGCCGCCGAGCAGGCCGCTCCCCACTCCTGAACAGCCCGTCAGCAACGTCAAGCATGCTATGGCTAAAGCAAGATTCTTCATGTGTGCCCTCCATACGATCAACAGACCGACTTCAGTTTGTTCTATTGCCGTTTTGATTTTACGCGACCGGCACGAGATGGTCATGCCTGTGATCATGGTGCCGCACTTTGGAGAGACTCTCACCCAGGCCGAGGAAGGCGCCTGTGTTCTCGGCGTATTCTAAACGGACGATGTCGTGGAAACACGAAGAGGTAGGCTCAAAAGCTACGGACCTTTGGGCGGCATCGCTCGTGAGCGGGTCGCAACCCGCACAAGGGACCAGCGGCAAAAGAACTGTCGCACTCCGCGTGAACCGAGGCATGATTCATATATTACCGCTATTACCGCCCACTCGAGCATTTTGACAGAACCGGTCTGCGTCTTTTCAACCTATACGATCACACCTCTTCCCGCCTCAGACCCACGATCATCACGACGATTGGTCTTTGCGCGGCCGGCCAACCGGAAGTTTTCCCTTCCTCTTCTTGAACCGCTTTCCCTTCTCCAATTTTTTGAGCGCAGATTGGATCGCGGTTTCAACGACACCGGTAAGCGTCAGCTTAGGGCTCCAGTACACGACGGTTCGTAACCGTTCTACCATATCGGCAGAGAGAGACAGCGTAACCCTCTCCTTCCGTTTCAGAATCTGCCGCTTCTCCTTCATGTGATATCTCCTTTGCGATGTAGCGGATCATATACTTGCATATCATGCTCCATTCCATACAAGCAAGTGTACATTGGGGCAACCGTCACCGATCATTCAAGAGATAGCCAACCGATAGGGAGAGCTTCGATAGAAATGTGCCGACGCAGAGAAAGAATCCAGGGAGCAGTCAACAAAATCCGCCTGAATGAACTGTCGGAGCTAAGACGAGAGTTTCCGCCTCACGTCTTGGAGCATCAGAACCCAATGCCGAACCCTCCGCCCCCGCCGATTCTACCGCCCGTGCCCCCGAAGATGCCGATCGACAAACCGGGACGAGGCCGAACATAGTCGGGAGGCGGTTCAGCCCAGTTGTGCGCATGTTTCACGATGACGGTCGGATAGCGATACTCGACGTCATCAAGATGCTCGGTCTTTGCTCCGGACACCTCACCGACGATGGTCAGCTTCGTTCCTTCGGTAAGGGTGGCGGGATCGAGAAATTCCTGCTGAATCGCAAAAAATCGACCTTGTGATTGTTGGCGGTCGAAAATCGGTCGTTCGTTCTTATCGAGGGGCAACTGTAGGAGTTCGATCTGCGTCCCGTTCTTGAGGCGCTTGGCCTTCAGCACTTCCCCGCCCAACACCACCATTCGTCCCTGAAAGGAGTCCGGAGCAGAGAGGATCTCCGGGAACGTCACCGCACGGTCGACATGAGGCTCCAATGATTCAGGAACGACTCGCTGCGAAGAACAAGCGGCGACGAAGACGACGGCTACCGTCAACCAGCTCGGCCTGTAAAACCCCAGCCTCATGTTTTTCACTATAACGCGATGGGCGCGCCGTTTCCACACGGTAACCTCACAACCAGGACCTAGGGTCTTTCCCACTGTGCTTGCATCGGTTATCATGCACAGTCACGCTGTGACACGTGAGACGTGTTCACTCGTCGGCGCCATATCCGAAGAGAGGTGACCATGTTGAGACCGGTTCTGGCCGTCATGCTGCTGTTCATGCCGCTCACCTTATCCTCCTGCGATAAGGCTTATATGGCCACCATGGAAAAGATGGGCTATGCCAAACGCGACATCCTCAGCAGCCGCGTCAAGTCGGCGCGGGACGCCCAGGAAGACGCGAAGAAAGAAATTCAGAGCACGCTGGAGCAATTCGGGAAAGTGGTCTCCTACGAAGGAGGCGATCTGGAAGCCACCTATAAGAAGCTGAGCGGCGAACTGGAGGCCAGCGAAGACAGCGCCAAAGCCGTCCGGAAGCGGATCACGGACGTCGAAAGCGTGGCCGATGCGCTCTTTTCGGAGTGGGAAGACGAGCTTGGTCAATACTCCAGCGTCGACTTGCGCCGAAAAAGTCAGGCCAAACTCACTCAAACCAAGGGTCGGTACCGAGAGATGCTGTCAGCGATGAAACGGGCGGAACAACGGATCGAGCCGGTCCTCAAACCGTTGCGCGATCAGGTGCTCTACCTGAAGCACAACTTGAACGCGCGCGCGCTCGCCGCCATCAAGGGGGAACTCGTGAAAGTCGACGCGCAGGTCGATCAGCTCGTCAAAGACATGAACCGTTCCATCGCCGAAGCCGACAAATTCATTCAGTCGATGGAAAAGGATTCGGACTGACCCTGTATCCCGAGGACGAACCCCTATGCGTATCGACGACCAACGCGGAAGCGACAACATTGAAGATCGGCGCGGCATGGGCCTGCCCCGCATGGGCGGGAGAGGCGGCCTCGGCATCGGCACCGTGGTGCTGGCGCTCGCCGTCAGTTACTTCACGGGGGTCAATCCCCTGACGGTGTTGAATCTCCTCACCGGTGTCCAGAGCATGACCGAGGTGTCCGCGCCAACTGAATCGGGACCAGTCGGCGCCCCTCAAGACCAACTCGGCAGGTTTGCTTCCGTCGTCCTCGCAGACACCGAAACGACCTGGCGGAGCCTCCTCGGTCCTCAGTACGAGGACCCCCGTTTGGTGCTCTTTTCCGGCGCCGTGCAGTCCGCATGCGGTACTACCTCGTCGGCCGTCGGTCCGTTCTATTGCCCCAACGATCACCGGGTCTATTTAGATCTTGCCTTCTTCGATGAAATGGCGCATCGTCTCGGAGCAGCGGGCGACTTTGCGCAGGCCTATGTGATCGCCCACGAGGTCGGCCATCACGTGCAGAATCTCCTGGGCGTCGCAGAAAAGGTGCACCGCCTTCGACGACAGGTGTCCGAGGTGGAAGCCAACGCGCTGTCGGTCCGCATGGAACTTCAAGCCGATTGTTACGCCGGTGTCTGGGGTCATCACGCCAAGCGAGAACGAAATTTGATCGAGCCCGGCGATTTCGAAGAAGGGCTCCGCGCGGCGGCAGCCATCGGCGATGATCGATTGCAGAAAACGTCGCGAGGCTATGTTCAGCCGGAGAGCTGGACCCACGGCTCATCCGAACAGCGGATGGCGTGGCTCCGGCGAGGCCTCGAGTCCGGTGACCCCGCTGCTTGCAACACGTTCGACACGAATCGCCTATGACGAACGTACCCGCTCGGCCTCAGAGTGGTTTTTTAGGAAAGACGCTGGGCACGCTTGCATCCGACCCTCCCTGGGCGGCTAAATCGTTTCTCGCCGCCAGCGCGACGACCGTCGCCGGGATCGGCGCCTGGCTCAGCAATATGATGTCGCCGGCACTCGCGAGCGCGGGTGGCAGCTTCCTTGGGGGGTTCTTGATCGGCTGGGCATTCCGGAAAACTCTGAAGCTCGCCCTGTTGGTCACCGGCTCATTGCTCGCGCTCATCGCCATCCTTAAAACGACCGGCTGGATTCATCTGGATTGGACACTCATCCAAGCAGATGTAAATCATATCCTCGATTGGGGTCGAGGCAAAGCTCAGGGTTTTAAGGAAGTGCTGACCGGCTATCTCCCCTCAGCCGGCGCCGCCGGGGCCGGAGCATTGTTTGGATTTCGGAAGAAGTAGTGGTGATCTATCCATCTTTTCGCACATCCTGACATTGAACAAGCCGTTTGCTAGTATTTCTTCACCGACCTTACGTCCAACGTTCCTAAGAAGTGCCCCTCGATGGTGACTTGGTCACCATCTTTGAGCAAGACCGGTCCCATATTACAGAGCGCCGCATAGCTCGCCTGAATCGTCCCGGTCCCGTCGTCGACGAGAAAACTTTGAATGCACTTCTCCAGCTTCGTATTGTTTCCGATGAAATGATGCATTTGGTAACCACTGACGGTGCCTTCAACCTGGACGACTTTCATCTTGTAGGCCTCGGGATAGGTCTGTAGCGAATTGATTTTCACCGGTTCGGCTCCCCACGCGATGGACATAAATAGACTGACAGTGAACACCGTCAATCCCGCCAAGCCGGTGAGCGTTTTTCTCATCTGGATTCCCGTTGTGCGGTACTTCATCATCAACCTCCCTGTGTATTAGTGGGATACGACCTGACGTAACAGCTGGCCCGTTGCAGCGCCATAAGCTTCCGCAAGTGTATGAACCTCAGCGACCTGGATCGATCGTTCGGCGCCGGTAAAGTTGAGATGGCTGTTATCCAAGGCATCGGGGACGATCATCGTGGATTTTCGGAGATCCCGACAGGCACTCATCTTATCCACGAGTCTCCCCACAGCCTGGATTTCCGCGTCCGGCTCAATCGTCCCCGACATACAAATATCTTGGCGAATCGGATCGCCGAGCAGTGCCGCGGCGATGCCTACGGCGAACATCCCTCCCGCACTGGGTCCATCCAACCGAGTCGGAACCAGGATACGCACCGTCAGGTATCGGGGATCATATCCCACCGCCCTGGTGGCCACTGCGACAGCCGTATGGAACGAGTAGAGGGCCGTCGGCAACAGATTCGAATCACCGAGAATTTCCGGTCCCTTGCCGTCGGCCTTGTACCCGACCGTGAGTTGCGCCACAAATCCTTTCCATGAGCCGGTAATGGAGCCGGCCTTGTCTTGGCCGACGCTCAACAAAGGTATCGACAGAGACACGTCGGGAAAGGGTATTGGCTTTCGTCCTTGCACCGGCAATGGAGCATGTACGGCAGCCATGCCGGGGGCAAGCGGCGGGCGAGTGATCGGTTGTGGCCAGTGAGGCATCGGAGAAATTTCCAAGGACGAATACGTCTTCGCCTTGCCCAACGGTCTGCAGCCCGGCCCGCTGCGATCTGTATACAGATCCGGCCGCCCGGACCGCGGACAGACCCAGGTTTCGGCCCATGCCGAATCCTTAGCGGCGGCGCCGATGAAGGAGATCAGAAAGAGTGCTGCTGCCCAACGCCGCGAGGGCTGCCGTTTCAAAGCGTCTTCTGACAAGTATGTCCTTGCCTCCGACAAATTACCGGCGTCTGAAGCCTATCTCGCGAATCGAAGTTCGTCAAAAGAATCAGTGAGAGGAGAAAATGAAGGCGGTGTCGCTAACGCGGCAAGGCTTGATACCACCCGTTGGCCTGAACGAGGGTGATCGTACGGTCGAAGAGCCGGCTGACCAGATCGCTGGTGATCAACGCAGACTTGGCTCCGTCGGCAACGATTTTCCGGTCTTTCAGAAAAATGACTCGATCGATCTCCGGAGGAATTTCATGCAGATGGTGCGTCACCAGCAAGACGG